>CAMEMA010000007.1 GCA_945926705.1 uncultured Clostridia bacterium | reverse complement strand
TGTTTCTACTCCTACAGGCTCTAAGGCTTACTAGCTTTCTGCCGGCGGACCCATAATTGATGCAAGCTTAGAATGTATAGAAGTTACGCCGATATGTGCACATTGCATGTCACCGAAAAGTATAATTCTAAATGCTAAAGATGATATTTTCGTTGATTACAGTCTAAAAGAAAATTCAAGAATAGTTATTTTGGTTGACGGAAATATTTGCACTAAAAGGGATGTATCAGGTAGTTTATCTTTAAAAAGATCAAAAAAACATGCGAGTTTTTTAGTTTTGAAAAATAGAAATTTTTATGAAAACATCAATAAATTGATTAATAATTAATTTTAAATATGAAGGGACGATAGGATAAAATACAAATTATTTATATTTTATCCGATTTTTATGAATATACCTATAGAAGTTTCGGCACGACATGTTCATCTTTCTGAAGAGGCAGTTTGCGCTTTGTACGGAAAAGGATATAAGTTATCTTTAAGAAAAAATCTTTCTCAACCTGGTCAATTTGCTTGCGAGGAAAGAGTAAACATAATAGGTCCAAAAGGCATTCTAAAAAATGTTGCCGTTTTAGGGCCAGAGCGTTCTAAAACGCAAGTAGAAATTTCGATTACGGATTCAATTAATATAGGAATTAAAGCTCCAATAAGAGAATCAGGAGATTTATTGAATTCGGCGGGATGTATTTTACAAGGTCCGAAAGGTAAGTTTGAAATTTCTGAAGGTTTAATTGTTGCAAAAAGGCATATACATATGACATCTTCGGATTCCCAAAAGATTAATGTGAAAAATGGTCAGATTGTTTCTGTTAAAGTTAAAAGTGAAATTCGATCACTAATTTTTAGCGATGTGGTTGTAAGAATTAATGACAATTTTAAATTAGCTATGCATATTGATACAGACGAAGCAAATGCATTAAATGCTCATGGAGATCTATACGGAAATATAATTTGAGGTGTAATAAACCTAAAAAAAGAGATGAATTTTTATCTTTTGTGTCGATTTAAATGAAATATGTATTAGAAAATAGCGTATTGTTGATTTAAAATAGCAATTGTAGTAACATACTATATTGTAATGACAAATTTTATTAAGTGTAAGTTTGTTGTTTAATGAAGGTTGGTTTTTTTGGAATTTAATCATAAAACAGTTTTGTTAAGAGAAACTTTAGAGTACTTAAATATTATTAATGACGGAATTTATGTTGATGGTACTGCGGGTGGTGCAGGGCTTTCTTTAGAAATAGTGTCGCGCATTTCAAAAAACGGAAAGCTTATATGTATTGACCAAGATCCTGATGCTGTTTTAGTGTGTAAAGATAGGTTAAAAAATTATGAAAATGTAATGGTTGTTAATAATAACTTTTCAAATATAATAAGCATTGTACATAATTGTGGATTTAATAGTGTAGATGGGGTTGTATTTGATTTAGGGGTTTCTTCTTATCAGTTAGATGCGGCCGAACGTGGTTTTTCTTATAAAAAAGACGCTCCTTTAGATATGCGGATAAGTAAGGACGGAAAATCTGCATTGGAAGGGGGAAATGGTATGTATTATAACCAATTAAAACATATAATACGCACTTATGGCGAGGAGAAGTTTTATTCAAATATAGCTTCAAATATTATTAAAAGTAGAGAACGAAGACCTATTAAAACAACTTTAGAGTTAGCTGAAATAGTTAAAAATTCTATTCCTTGTTATGCTAAAAGAGAAGGTTCGCATCCTGCCAAAAGAACTTTTCAAGCAATAAGGATTTATGTCAATAGGGAACTTGAAAGTCTTGAATATGGTTTAGACGGAGCTTTAAAAATTTTGCGTGCAGGTGGAAGATTAGTTGTAATAACTTTTCATTCGCTTGAAGACAGAATTGTTAAATTTAAAATGAATGAGTGGGCAAGAGGTTGCATTTGTCCATCAGATTTTCCGGTGTGTGTCTGTGGAAATAATCCTAAAGTTAGAATTATTCATAAAAAAGCTATAAAACCTTCAGAAGAAGAAATAGAATTTAATTCTAGAAGTCGCAGCGCCAAGCTAAGGGTTTGTGAAAAGATGGCGTAGATGTTTGTTGAGAGGGTTAGTTTAAATGTACAACAGAAATGCAGCATATGATTTTGGAACTTTAGAAAAAAAGAATATAGTTAAAAAAGAAAAAATTTTAGAGCTTCCTGGGAAAAGTTCAAGAAGAAAAGAGAATCTTAAAAATCAAAAGGCTATTTTAACCGGTTTGTTTTCTTCTTTTTTGGTGGTTTCATTAGGAATATCGGGATTTATTATGGGACAAGCTAAACTTACCGAAGTTACCGACAAATATTCCAAAGCATCCAAACAGTTAGAAGAGTGTAAAAGTGCAAATACAGGATTGGAAATGAAATTAAAAGAAATTTGCGAAAATTCAGAGACGTCCGGCTTTTTAAAAAATGATTCAATAGAAGTAGTTAAAGTACATAAAGGTGACGTAGCAAAAATAAGTTAAATTGTTTTATAATATAAAGTAAAAAGTTTATCATCTACCCCTTTAATATGGGGAAGATGATTTTTTATGCGAAAAATTTTGTGTAACAGATTAATTTGCATTTAGAATATGAAAGAAATTAGATATATAGGTAAATACTTTTAATTGTTTGCGATTGTTGTCATTCTCCTCGTTCATCCCCCCAAAAAAATAATGCTATGGTTCCCGGACCGGAATGACTTCCAATAGTAGTTCCTATGTCGTTAATAAGAACGCTTCCATTTAAATTTTTAAAAGTTTCTTCTATTTTATCTGCCAATTTTTTTGCATCATTATAGCATGCTGATTGTGATATATAACATTTTCCGGAATAATTTAACCCATCTTGTGCATGTTTTTCCATTTTTGAAACCATTTCCGATAAAGCTTTATCTAGTGTACGAACTTTCAATCTTTGAGTAAGCTTTCCTTTACAGTTAACATTCATTATAGGGCAAATTTTCAACATACTTCCTATTAATCCTGCAGCTTTGGAAATTCTTCCTCCTCTTATATAAAAGGTCAAATCACTTGAACAAAACCAATGGTGCATTTTTAATTTATTTTTTTCTACCCAGCTATACAGTTCATCTATGTCTTTTCCTTGGTCTCTCATATCTGCAAGAGTATCGGCTATTAATCCGGCTCCTGAAGATCCACCTAGAGTGTCTACTATATAAATTTTTCTATCCGGAAAAGTTTTTTCTAGTTCTTTTTTTGCAATTATAGCGGAATTATAAACTCCTGAGATTCCTGAAGATAGGCATAGATGTAAAATATCCATACCTTGCTCCAGAAATGGAGTAAAGTATGATATAAATTCATTGGAATTTACCTGCGAAGTTTTTAAATCAACGTTTTTATTTTCGATTATTTTATAAAAGTCTTTAATGGAAATTGTTTGTCCTAAGTCATCGTCGTATTGCTTACCATTTATGGAATAATGAAAAATTAATATTTCTTTTTTCAAAATGCTCTTTTGAAAGGTCAAATGTTGAACAGCAACTTAAAATATATTTACTCATACAACAGCATCTCCTGATTTTATATGATTTTTACTTATACAAGTGTTATAATTATAAAGTATATTAACATTTAATAGAAGTACATATTTTAATTAGTGTAATTTAATTATACATATTTAAGGAAGTGTATAAGTATTGAAAGAAGATAAAAGGGTGCTGAAAACTAAAAAAAACTTAAAAGATACTTTTATAAAAATGTTGTCATCGAAACCGTTTGAGCAAGTTACAGTTAAAGAATTATGTGATACTTCAAATACAAGTCGTGTTACATTTTACGCACACTATTCTGATAAATATGAACTCATAGACGACATTTCACGAGATATGATAAAAATGGCACAAGATGAATATCAAAAGCTTCAAAAAGATAATAATCCATCTAAAGATTCCATAATGAGTTATTGTAATTTTTTGGATTGTATCTTAAATATTTATTATAAAAATATTAATTTTTTTTCTCACACTTCTACAAGAGAAAATCCATATTTAAATTTTTCATTTTATAAATACATACTTGAATATCTTGAAATACACACTATGAAACGCAGCGATTTTTTAAGACCTAAGTATAGTATAAAAAAAATATCAGGATTTCTTTGTTATGGTTTATGGGGATTTATAAACGAAAGCCATAAAGAAAAGTGTTCGGTTGAAACCGTTAGAAAAGAGATAAGAGAAATACTCAAAAAGATATTGAGCTCCGAAATATTGACAAGTAATAATAAAAAAACCTCAGAACCATGAGTTTTCTGAGGCATTTTTCGTTATTTTACAATCTTATCAAACAATTTTTTATCAACATCATTTATTTCCCCTGAAATAACATAGATTTTCATATTTTTTATAGCTTCTTCTAATAATTTTCCATGCTCTTTGATTTGATTAGAGGATATTTTTTTTATCTTTTCTATAGAATTATTTATAGATTTACATCTGTCTTTTTGTTTACAAACGGCTGATTTTATTTGACCTTCAGCTAAACTTATCTTATCTTTAATAAATAACTTTCCTAATAAACTTTTTGAAATATTTTCTATTTTTTTAGAATCAAATTCATTTTTTTTGATAAAATTAGGAATATTTTTGAATACTTTCAATGTGCTTCTTAAATTGGGGTCGTTTTGAGAGCTTATTAATATTCTGTTGCTACCAGGTATTTTTGAGATGAATGCTCCATAAGCACCGCTTTTCTCTCTTATTTCTTGTATTAAAAATGAAGAAGTTAAGACTTTGCAAGTCACATCAAAAGTAGGGTCTTTACTTAGTTTATCAGATTCTATTAATGCAAAAATATAATTATTTGTTTGTGAAGGGTCAATGAAAGCTATATTTTTATCTGGGGTTTCTATAAAGGTTATATTTTGGGTTTTATATTTAAGTTGAGCATTAATGGAATTTATAAATTTTTTAGCACTATTTATTGAAAATTCTTTATTTTCTATGGATGAAGTTACTCCTATACCTTCTATAGAGTTAGTATTTATTATCTTATCTTTGATATCCTTTAGTTTTTTATACAATTTTTCTATATAATCTTCATTTCTAGAATTGTAAATAATTTCTTTATAAAATTTATATAAATCACTATTCTTTTGGATACATTTTCTATTAAATGTAGAACTTATATCTAAAAAATTCGATATTGCGGGAGTGAGACTATCATAGTAAGAAATTAAATTTTTTACAAAATTAAATAAATTGTTTTTATCAAATTTTATATTATTTATTTGTTCGTTTATCAAAGCCAATGCTTTTTTTGAATCTCTTTTTCTGCACTTAACATCTACTACAGCATATAACTGCTTTTTACCGTTTTTATTTGATATAAATACCGAAATATTTTTTCTTAAAATACCTGATTCTTTGCATTTAATTTCTTCACGGGAATAATTTTTCGTATCATTTGAATTTATAGAATATATTAACAAATCTATGTATTTTTTTTCCTCATCAGAAATTTTGTCTACCTTAAATATAAATTTATATGATATGAAATCGCCGATATTTTGATTGGAATAATAGTAATTTTTATTTTCCAATTTTTGGATATCAAGAGGGCAGCTGAGTACATGAGTATTTATATCAGAAAATTTTTTAAACATTTTTTCTATTTTTTTTAAATCGTTAGGCTTGTTTGGAGATTCAGCCCATTTTTTCTGTTCTTTATAATTTTTAGTTAAAATTTTTTTACGTGGGTTAAGAGACTTAATTTTTTCTTTAATTTTACTCGAATTATTCAACGATATATCAGTTGAAGGTTCAAAAATTGTTGTAATATAATCTTTTTTTAAAAATATATCGTTCACGACTTCCATAATTGATTTTTTAGATTTTTTTATTAAAAAATACTTATCTGAGCAAGGGTCGTTGAATCTTATAAATGAGTTTATAAAACATTTAGAATTCAAATTTTTATCGTATATTCTTGAAATAAACGAAAGTTTATTATCAAATTTTTGACTGTTTTTATTTGCATCAATTTCAGATTGCGTTATAGGGTATTTTTCAAAAGTTTCTGTAAGTACATTATCTATTTTGTCAGGTGTTATACATTCAGCATCTTCAAAACTTAATGATATCTCTAATAAAGGGTCGTAAAAAACCTCGTTACATGATGCGTTTACTATATATCCCTTTTTCTTAATAAAATTGCTTTGAGCAGAGTTAGGATTATTAAGCACAGAACAAATAATATCTAGGGATTCTTTGTTTTTTTTATATGTTTCCCAGTCTAAAATATGTGTAATGTAAGCTACTTTAGTTTTTTTATTTTTTTCTGGATTATAATATTTTTCTAAATTTAATTTAGAAACTTTTTTGGAATCTTGATTTAAATATTTCACACCCTTAAAATCTTTTTTGTCATATTCTTGCAGATAATCCCTGTCTATCCAATGCATAAACTTTTCATAATTTATGTTTCCGCTCATATAAATTACCATATTTGCAGGATGATAGTATTTTTTATAAGTTTGACATATTTCATCATAAGTTAAATCTATAATTTTTTCAGGTACTCCCCCTGAAAAATTTTTTCCTTGAGTATCGGGAAATATATTTTTTATTAATTGGCTTATTATATTCCCTTGTAAGCCTTTTTGCATTTCATTAAACACAGTACCGTTAGGAATAAGATGTTCTTTTTCATCGAGTTCAAATCTTATTCCTTCTTTTTTAAATATTTTTTCATCACTTAAAAATGATGGATGAAATACACCGCTTGAATATATTTTTGCCAAGGATTCCAATTCATCTTCATCAGTGCTCGATACAGGAAAAGATGTGTAACACGGATAGGTCATTCCGTTCATGAAGTTGGCGTGGGCAATTTTTGACAATTCCCATATCATACTTTTACATGGATATTCTTTGCTTCCATTTAATATGCAATGTTCGATTATATGGTTTATTCCTTTATCATTTTCGGGAGGAGTTCGTACGTTTATTTCAAATTTTTTATTTAAATTATTATTTTTTTCTATTATTAACCAAGCTCCGGATTTGTCATGCTGATAAGCTAGTATATTATGCCTGTTTATGTATAAGTCTTTTTTTAGTGAAAAACCATATATATTTGAATTTAATTTACATGAAGTTTCAGATGTTTTTAATTCTTTTAAAGCTGATATACACGGAATATTAACGGAAGAAACAATAATTAAAACAGTTAAAATAATTGTTAAAGATTTTCTCTTTGAAAATAATACTTTCATTTAACTCTTCCTTATGTATATATAATTAAATATAAGTTAATTATAACATTGTATTATGTTAAAATCAATATAAAAATTTTAAAAACCAATTTAATTCGATTAATATATTGTGAATATTTCATTATTTATTTTATTTAAATAAAAATATATCATACATAACGCTCGACACTTACAGCTTGTGAAGGTTGTGATAAGTACAAAGAGTCTCATCATAATTGTGTATTATAAATTAATTTTAGTGAAAGAGGGATAACATTGTGGTTTTTTGAATTTATAAAAATACTATCATCAATACCATTTTTAATTCTTCATGTAGTATCTGCACATTCTTTTCCGAAACCATTGTCGTCCAAAGAAGAAAAGAAATATATAAATTTGCTTAATTCAGGGGATAGAAAAGCAAAAGATAAATTGATAAAACACAATTTGCGCCTTGTTGCACACATTACAAAAAAATATTATTTCAATAAAAGTGACCCTGATGATCTTATTTCCATAGGAACAATAGGTCTTATAAAAGCAGTAAACACATTTAAACCGGAAAAAGGTATCAGGCTTTCAAGTTACGCCTCTAGATGTATTGAAAATGAAATTCTTATGTATTTTAGAAATTCCAAAAAATCCTCTCTTGATGTTTCTATGGATGAACCTATTGAAACTGACAAAAATGGGAATATTCTTACTTTGATGGATACAATTGCTACGGATGATTCTGTAGTAGATGAAATAGATACTAAAATAAATATACAAAAGCTCGGTAAGTACATAAAAAATCACTTAACCGAACGTGAACAGACGATAGTGTGCCTGAGGTACGGGCTTAACGGGAATACTCCGCTTCCTCAAAGAGTTGTAGCTCAAAAACTTGGGATTTCTCGCTCTTATGTTTCAAGAATTGAAAAAAAAGCAATAGGAATTTTAAAAAATTTATTTTAATATAATTAAATTCAGAAAATATTTTTATATTTGTTATAAAAGGCGGTAAAAGTTTTTTCTGCCAGTGTTTCACGAATTTTTTCCATAAGGCTATTGTAAAAATATAAATTATGCATTACAGCTAATCGCATACCCAGCATTTCTTTGCTTTTTAAAAGATGGCGAATATAGGCTTTTGAGTGATTACGGCATGTTGGACAATCACATTTACTATCCAACGGCGTAGAATCTTTTTCGTATTGTGCATTCAGTATATTTATTGAACCATTCCAAGTAAAGATTTTTCCATGACGTGCATTTCTGCTTGGCATTACACAATCCATAAGATCTATTCCTCTGGCAACTGCTTCTATAATATTTCTAGGAGTACCGACGCCCATTAAATATCGTGGTTTATCTGAAGGCATATATGGTTCTACAGTTTCAATAATTTCATACATTTCTTCAGCTGTTTCACCGACAGCAAGTCCACCTATTGCGTAGCCGTTTAAATCAAGTTCTCGAATTTTTTCCATGTGTTCAATTCTTATGTCCTTATATGTACTGCCCTGATTAATACCAAAAAGCATTTGATTTTTATTTAAGGTTTTTTCGAGTGAATTCAGTTCACCCATCTTTTTTTTACAACGTTTCAGCCAACGTACTGTTCGTTCACAAGAATTTTTTGTGTAGGAGTATTCTGCCGGATTAGCTATGCACTCATCAAAAGCCATGGCAATTGTTGAGGCCAAATTTGATTGGATTTGCATGCTTTCTTCTGGTCCCATAAATATTTTACGCCCGTCAATATGCGAAAAAAATTCTACTCCTTCTTCTTTTATATTGCGTAGCTTTGCTAGAGAAAAAACTTGAAATCCTCCGCTGTCGGTCAAAACTGGACCTTCCCACGAAGTGAAATTTCTTATTCCTCCTTGACCTTTTACTATCTCATCCCCTGGTCTTAAGTGAAGATGGTATGTGTTACATAGTTCAACCTGGCATTTTATGTTTTTTAGGTCTATTGCTGATAATCCGCCTTTTATGGCACCGCAAGTGGCAACGTTCATAAAACCCGGTAATTTTATTGTTCCGTGAGGAGTTTTAAATTCTCCTAATCGGGCATTCATTTCTTTTTTTAATAAAGTATACATAGATTTCTCCGGTTTAAAATTTATTTAATTTGATGTATTATTTTATGGAAGTATAGGAGGGAGATTATGAAAATATTTTTAGCTATAAAATATTATCAAGATATGAGAAACAAAAATTTGATAGAAAAAATATGCTATTCACTCGAAAGTAAAAATTTAAATGTATTTGCTTTTGCTCGTAACATTCAAAATTATGGTCCCTGTAAACTTTCCGGTAAAGAAGTTATGGATATTGCTTTTGATAAGATAAAAAATTCCGATGCGTTTGTCATTGACGCTTCTGAATTGAGTATAGGAATAGGAGTAGAAGCAGGTGTTGCTTACTCTAACAACATTCCTATTTTTGTTATTGCACAAAAAGATGCATATGTATCGGAATCTATAAAGGGAATTTCAAGAGGTTGCTTTAGATATGATGTTCCTGAAGATATTTTAAATTTTGAAATAAAATTATGAATTTTTAATCATATCTTTCATGGAATAAAGTCCGGGATTTTGCACATATATAAATTCTGCTGCACGTAGTGCTCCCAAAGCGAATATATTTCTTGAACCGGCGTGGTGAGAAAGTGTTATTGTTTCATCTTTTCCCGCAAAAATAATCTCATGTTCTCCGGGAATGCTTCCGCCTCGTACGGAATGTATTCCTATTTCGTTTTTACTTCTTGGTAAACGACTTTGAGTTCTATCGAAAACATATTTCGTATTATTATTTAAAGTTTCTGAAATTTCCTCTGCAATCATTAGAGCGGTACCACTGGGAGCATCGATTTTTTGATTATGGTGTTTTTCTATAATTTCTATATCAAAGTTTTCTCCCAGAATTCTGGTGGCGTTTTTAGCGAGTTCTAAAAGAAGATTAATTCCCAGCGACATATTTCTTGAGTAGAAAATCGGTACATTATGTGCAGCTTTTTTTATGTCTTCGATTTGCTCACAAGAAATACCCGTAGTGCAAATTACTGCGGGTATTTTATTTTTTTTACTGTATGTTAAAACTGAAGAAAGGGCAGAGGGGTGTGAAAAATCTATTACAACATCAGCAGGTAAATTTACTTGTTCTATGCTTTCAAAAACAGGAAATTCATTTTTTTCGGAATGATTTATATCTACTCCTGCCACAACAACAAAATTTTCGAACTTTTTAACCGACTCGGCTATAGCTTTTCCCATTTTTCCGTTACATCCGCAAATTATTATTTTCATTTTCGTGTTTTTTCCATCCTTCTGTATTATACTAATAAAAATTTTTTCATTATACTTTCGAGTTTTTTATGATTTTCTTCACTTAAAATATCGAGCGGCATGCGGCAATTCCCGCAATCATACCCCATCATATTTAAAGCTTCTTTTACTGGTACAGGATTTATGTCGCAAAACATTGCATTCATGAGTTCCAAATATTTAATTTGCATTTTTGAAGCAACTTTAACATTTCCTTCAAGATATTCTTTAACAATCAAGTGACATTCTTTTGGACAAATATTTGAAAATACAGATATAACACCAATTCCTCCGAGCGAAAGAAGGGGTACAATCTGGTCATCGTTTCCGGAATAAATGTTTAAATTTTCTCCGCATAAATTTTTTATCTTAGCCACTTGAGAAATATCTCCACTTGCTTCTTTTATTGCGCAAATATTTGGATGTTTTGAGAGCTCGGCGCAAGTTTCAGGCTGTATGTTTACTCCTGTTCTTGACGGAACATTGTAAAGAATAATGGGAATATCAACTTTATCCGCTATATGTGTGTAGTGTTTTATAAGTCCGGATTGAGAAGTTTTATTGTAATAAGGAGTTACTATAAGCAGTCCGTCAGCATTCAATTCTTGAGCTCTTAAGGAAGATTCCAGAGCTATTTTTGTGTTGTTGCATCCGGTACCTACTATAACGGGAATTCGTTTTGCTGTTTTTTCTATTGTAAATTTTATGACTTTTAGCTTTTCTTCAAAGCTGAGCGTAGCAGATTCTCCAGTTGTTCCGCAAGCAATTATGGCATCGGTTCCGTTTTTTATCTGAAATTCTATTAATTGACCAAGTGTATCGTAGTTTACAGAACCATCCTTATTCATAGGAGTTACAAGTGCTACTCCTGAACCTTTGAAAATTATTTTTTTCATTATAAATAGCCTCCATTTACAGTATATATCCTTCACGGCAAAGCATTTCAGCCAAAAGAATAGCTCCCCCGGCAGCGCCTCGTACCGTATTATGACTCATGCATATAAATTTCAAATCATATTGGGAATCATTTCGCATTCTTCCGACTGCAATTCCCATGCCTTTTTCTATTTCTCTATCAATTCTGATTTGAGGTCTTGAGATGTCCTCAAAATAATTTATGAATTGCGAAGTAGAACTTGGTAAATTTCTGCTTTTTTCATGTCCTTTAAAATTTTTTAACCTTTCAATGGCGTCTTTCGGAGATATTTTGTTTTTGAAAGATACAAAAACAGCAGCAGTATGTCCGTCTGTAACAGGAACTCTCAAACACTGCGATGTAATATTTATATTTCGACTTGGAATTATTTTCCCGTTTTCTACTTTACCCCAAATTTTTAAAGGTTCTTGTTCGGATTTTTCCTCTTCTCCTTGTATAAATGGTATAATATTGTCTTTCATTTCGGGCCAGGTTTCAAAAGTTTTTCCGGCGCCGGATATAGCTTGATAAGTACATACAAGTATTTTATCTATTCCAAATTCGAAAAGAGGGTGAAGAGCAGGTACATAACATTGAATTGAGCAATTTGATTTTGTAGCTATAAATCCCTTTTTGGTTCTAAGTCTTTTTTTCTGATACGAAATAACTTCCATATGATTTGCGTTGACTTCGGGAATTATCATCGGCACATCATAAATTCCTCTGTTTGCACTGTTGTTAGAAATAACCGGGCATTCTAACCTGGCATATTTTTCTTCTAATTTTTGTGTTTCCTCTTTGTTCATATTAAGAGCACAAAAAACAAAATCAACGGATTGTACGATTTTATCTATATCTTTAACTGCATCATAAACCGGTTTATTTTTTATTTCTGACGGAATAGGTGTACTCATAATCCATCTGTTTTCAACAGCTTGACTGTAAGATTTTCCGGCAGAATTTGGACCGGCAGCGAGTATTTTAATTTCGAACCACGGGTGATTTTGTAAAAGAACTGTAAATTTTTGTCCGACAGTTCCGGTAGCACCCAAAATTCCTACTTTATATTTTTTCATAATTTGTTGAGCGTATGATTTTAAGTTTACTTGTTTTTTATGACGTAATAAATCATTTTGCTCTTTCCACCGCCTTTATTTATTACTTCAAAGTTTTATAATATCATTGTATTGAGAAGTAAGTCAATTTGATTATAGATAATTTTCACTTGGAGTTTTATTTGTTATAATAAAATTTTAAAATATTATGGAGGAAATAAATTTTGAACGTAGATTTTAATAAAAAAAGCACTTTTAATTATGACTTACCTGAAAATCTTATTGCACAAAGCCCTGTCGAACCGAGAGACTCTTCACGACTGATGATATTGAATAAGCAGAACGGAAAAATTATTCACAAAAAATTTTACGATATAGTGGACTATTTAAACCCGGGTGATTGTTTGGTCATAAATGATTCTAAAGTTTTGCCTGCAAGAATTTTTGGAAAAAATATCGAAACAGGATATAAAGTTGAATTTCTTCTTCTTAAACAATTAAGTTCAGGGCTGTGGGAAACTTTGGTTAAACCCGGAAAAAAAGCAAAAAGTGGATTTAAATTTATTTTCGGAGATGAAAATAATACCCATTTAACCGCTGAGATAATCGAGGTACTGCCGGACGGAAACAGAATATTGAAATTCGAGGATATGAAGAATTTTTTCAGTAAACTAGATGAAATAGGACAAATGCCACTTCCGCCTTACATAAAAGAAAAATTGAAAGATAAATCTCGTTATCAAACTGTTTATGCCAAAGATTTAGGTTCTGCCGCTGCTCCAACCGCAGGACTTCATTTTACTCCCGAGCTCTTGAAAAAAATAAAGGATAAAGGGATAAATGTGGTTTCAGTGACACTACATGTAGGATTGGGAACATTTCGCCCGGTAAAAGAAGAAAATATACAAAATCATAAAATGCATTCTGAATTTTTCATAATTCCTCAAAGTACGGCTGAGGTAATAAAAAATACCAAAGAATCGGGAAATAAGGTCATTTGTGTCGGAACAACAAGTTGCCGTACAGTTGAGTCTGTGTACAATAAATTTGGCAAAATCAGAGCATACGAAAGTTCTACAGATATATTTATAAAACCCGGATACAAATTTGGAATAACGGATGGTCTCATAACTAATTTTCATCTTCCTGAAAGCACACTTATAATGCTTGTCACAGCTTTTGCGGGATATGAAAATATTATGAATGCTTACAAAACCGCAGTTGAAGAAAAATACAGATTTTTCAGTTTCGGAGATGCAATGATTATAATTTGAAATTTTAATTAAGTTATTGCAAATATAATTGTTTTGTGGTATATTGGTTCGGTTGAATACACACGCCGAAATGAAATACAAATACACAGGTGGCTGAAAAGCTCAAGTTCGGCGGAGGAAAAAACCAAGGAGGAATATTTGATGCCAGTAGTATCAATGAAACAACTTTTAGAAGCAGGTGTGCATTTCGGACACCAAACTCGCAGATGGAATCCTAAAATGGCTGAGTATATTTTTACTCAACGCAACGGTATCTATATTATCGATTTGCAAAAAACAGTGAAGAAACTTGACCAAGCATACAGTTTTATTAAAGAAATAACTGAGCAAGGTAAATCAGTTCTATTTGTAGGAACAAAAAAACAAGCTCAAGAATCTGTAAAATCAGAAGCGTTAAAATCCGGTTCATTTTTTGTAAATGCAAGATGGCTTGGAGGTATGTTGACTAACTTTTCAACAATACGTAAAAGAGTAAGTCGTTTAAATCAACTTAAAGCTATGGAAGAAGACGGTACATTTGGACTTCTCCCGAAAAAAGAGGTAATAAAACTTCGTTTGGAAATTGAGAAACTAGAGAAATTTTTAGGCGGAGTAAAAGATATGAAAGAACTTCCGGGTGCACTTTTTGTTGTGGATCCAAAAAAAGAACGTATAGCTGTATCAGAGGCAAAAAAACTTGATATACCGGTAGTTGCGATAGTTGACACAAACTGTGATCCGGACGTAGTTGATTATGTAATACCGGGAAATGATGACGCCATAAGAGCGGTTAAACTCATAAGCGGTGCCATCGCTCAAGCTGTTATAGAGGGAAAAGAAGGAGATATACAAGAAGAAACTCTTCCTGAAGTTACCGAAGAAGAATTTGTCGAAGTTGAATCTGCCCAGCCGGAAGAGAATTGAATTAATCTGATAAAATATTAGAGTTTTTAGTAAATTTTAATTCAGGAGGAATTAGCGTGAGTTTTACTGCTAAAGATGTTAAAGAGCTTAGAGAAAAAACAGGATGTGGCATGATGGACTGCAAAAAAGCACTTACCTCTTCTAATGGAGATATGACGGCAGCTATAGATTTTTTGAGAGAAAAAGGTTTGGCTGCAGCTACTAAAAAATCTTCGAGAGTAGCGGCTGAAGGATTGGCAATGGCTTATACAAATGAAGAAGGAACTGTTGGTGTTGCGATAGAGGTAAACTCAGAGACAGATTTTGTGGCAAAAAATACCGATTTCCAATCTTTTGTAAAGCTTTGCGGAGAGACCGTTATAAATAAAAATCCCAAATCTGTCGATGAATTATTAAAATTAAAATCAGAAGACGGAAAAACAATTGAAGAAATACTTCAAGAAAAGATTCTCACAATAGGCGAAAACATAAAGATCAGACGTTTTAAACGTTTTGAAGGTGTAGTTGCTGGATATGTTCATGCAGCAGGGAAAATCGGAGTTTTAGTAAATTTTGATGTAGATAAAAAAGATGTTGTCAAAAGTGATTTATTCAAGAGCTTCGCTAAAGATGTGGCCATGCAAATTGCAGCAATTAATCCTTTATATCTTGTTCCGGAAGAAATACCAGCTGATGTAATAGCTCATGAAAGAAAAATATTAAAAGAGCAAATTGTTGGTGATGGAAAACCTGAAAATATTGCTGAAAAGATAGTAGAGGGAAGAATAGGAAAGTACTACAAAGAAGTCTGTCTAATGAATCAAGCTTTTGTAAAAGATGGAAATCTTAGCATTGAGCAATATGTACAGAAAACTTCCAAAGAATTGGGAACAAATATAAAAGTAATATCTTTTGTAAGGTTCGAAAAAGGCGAAGGAATCGAGAAAAAAGAAGATAATTTTGCTCAGGAAGTTGCCGGGATGATTAAATAATTAATTTTTAAGTTTAGTGTGTATGCTCAAAAAGTCTTTTTAACTCTTAAGACTTTGGGGCATACTATGTTTTTATAAGTATTTATTTTAAGAGGTTGTGTTTAATGTTTAATTTTGACTCGAGTTGTTTACATGACTTTATTACAAATGATGATATTGAAAAATATCAAACTAAAATAGATGAAATACATGAGAAATTACATTCTGTTTCAGAAAAAGTAAATGATTTCAAGGGATGGGTAAAATGGCCGATTAATTTTAAAACTTCTGAAATAAAAAGAATTAAATCTGCTGCGGAAAAGATACGTAAAAATTCAGATGTTTTTTTGGTTATCGGGATTGGTGGATCATATTTGGGAGCACGAGCTGCTATAGAATTTTTAAATTCAGAAAATTATAATCATTTAATAAAAAATTCTCCAAAAATTTTTTTTATAGGAAATTCTATTAGTTCTCAGGAAGTAGAAGATATTTTAAAGATTTGTGATAAAAAAGAAGTCTCAATTAACGTTATTTCAAAATCCGGAACAACTACAGAGCCAGCTATAGCATTTAGGATTTTTAGAAAATTTCTTGAAGATAAGTATGGAAAAGAGAAAGCGAAAAGCAGGATTTATTGTACGACGGATTCTAATCAAGGTTTACTTTTAAAAGTTGCCCGTAAAGAGGGATATGAGTGTTTTGATATACCTACAAATATTGGCGGACGCTATTCTGTTTTAACTTCAGTGGGACTACTTCCTTTAGCGGTAAGCGGAGCTGATATAGATAAGATTTTAAAAGGCGCTTATGATTCTTATCAAGAAAATTTGAGTAAGTCTTTAAAAGTCAATAATTGTTATAGATATGCTGTACTTAGAAATATTCTTTATAAAAAGGGAAAGTACATTGAATTAATTACGGGATATGATTCGAGATTGCGATATTTTTTTGAGTGGTGGAAACAGCTTTTTGGTGAAAGTGAAGGTAAAGACGGTACTGGAATTTTTCCTGCATCGGCTATATTTACTACGGATTTGCATTCTCTGGGTCAGTTTATTCAAGAAGGAAATAAAATATTGTTTGAAACAGTTTTAAAAGCAAAAAATGTTGATGAGGGTTTAACTGTACCCTTATATAAAGATGATATTGATGGTATGAATTATCTATCAGATAAAAAATTAAATTATATAAATGAGAAAGCTTTTGAAGCTACCGTTTTAGCTCATACTCGGGGCGGTACGCCAAATATTATTATGACGATTGAAAATTATTCAGAATACTATTTGGGATATATTATTTATTTTTTTGAAAAAGCTTGTGCAGTGTCCAGTTATTTAATGGGTGTGAACCCTTTTAATCAGCCCGGTGTTGAAAAATATAAAACTAATATGTTTAAATTTTTAGGAAAACCCGGATATTGATATTAAATTCGACATTATAATTAATATTCAAATGAGGTAAAAAGTTATGGGATTTAGAAATACAGAAGACGCCAAAAGAGAAAAAGATGGTGTTGTATATTTTGTGCGCAAGAATATAGCTTCGGGTGGGACTGAATTTGAAAGAATAGCAATTCAGACTCATTTTGTGCAAAGAGGA
>CAMEMA010000006.1 GCA_945926705.1 uncultured Clostridia bacterium | reverse complement strand
CACTATTTGAATTCTTATAAGCCGGATTACTATCGGGAAAATGCTTTCCTATATCATTCAAAGCTGCAGCTCCTAAAAGAGAATCCATAATTGCATGAATCAAAACATCGGCGTCAGAATGCCCTAAAAGTCCGACGTTACTTTCGATTTTTACTCCACCCAAAATTAAAGGTCGTCCGACAATCAATTTGTGAACGTCGTATCCATGTCCTATTCTCATACCAACAACCTCTACTTTATTCTAAATAATTGAATTGCGTTATTTTTAGTTGTTTCAAGTACATCTTTAAGACTTATATTTTTAATTTCAGCAACTTTTTGCGCAGTATATTCAATGTAAGGTGATATACATCTTTTTCCTCGAAGCGGAGTAGGAGATAAATAAGGGGCGTCTGTTTCGAGAACAATGGACGATATAGGTACATTTTTTACAACTTCAACAATACTTTTAGCATTTTTGAATGTAACAACTCCACCTATTCCCAGAGACATTCCAATTTTTAATATCTCTCTGGCCATTTCCAAGCTACCTGAAAAACAATGCACTACACCTTGTGGTTTATATTTTTTTAAAATTTCCAAAGTATCTCCGTGTGCATCTCGGTCATGAACGATAACGGGTAAATTGTGCTCAATCGCAACTTTTATTTGCTCTTCAAATACCTCTTTCTGAATATCTCTGTTATCAGCGTTAAAGTGATAATCGAGTCCTATTTCTCCTATGGCAACAACTTTTTCATTATTTATTAAATTTTCGAGATGAGATACTAAAAAATTTAAATCTACTTTTTCATTACTCAAATATTCCGGATGAAATCCTACCGCAGCATAAATGTATGGATATTTCTTTGAAAGTTCCACAGCTTTTTGAGAAGATTTAATATTTCCTCCATTGTCAACAACTGCAAATATATTTTGACTTGGAAGAGATTTTAAAACCTCCTCCCTATCGAAATCAAATGCTTCATCATTGTAATGTGAATGGGTATCAAATATTTCATTATTCATCTTATAGCCCATTATCGTATTTCACTTCCGGGCTTAACTCCATCAAGAAAAATGACTTTTACATCGTTTTCCGAACATGAAGCAGCCAATATCATTCCTTGACTTTCAGTTCCGCATAACTTTGCAGGTTTTAAATTAGAAACTAATATTACAGTTTTCCCTACCAATTCATCCGGCTTATAATAAGGAGATATTCCCGAAACAACAATACGTTCCCCTTTTCCATCATTTACCGTAAGTTTTAGAAGTTTTTTGGATTTTTTAATCGGCTCACATGATTTAATTTCGGCCGCAACCAATTTTATTTTTGCAAAATCTTCTATATCTACGAATTTTACAGTGTTTGTTTCCTCAACTTTTCTTGATTCATCTTTTTGTCCTATAAGTTTTTCAAGTTCCTGTATTTCTTTTTCAACATCTATTCTCGGGAAAAGCGCTTTACCCTTTTTTATTTTAAGAGTTTCAGGTAACATACCCCACTGTGATGCCATCGACCAAGTACATAAAGATTCATCTGCACCGATTTGATGCTGAATTTCTCTTGAAGTTTTAGGCATGACCGGAGAAATCAAGATTGAAATTATTCTCAGAGACTCACATATATTATAAAGTACAGATGCCAACCTTTTATGCTGTGACTCATCTTTTCCGAGCTGCCAAGGCATTGTCTCGTCAATGTATTTGTTGCATTTTGAAATCAAACACCAAACACTTGAAAGAGCATTTGAAAACTTAAAGTTATTAATTTTTGATTCGTAATCCTTCTTTAAATTCATAGCGCAAGTTATAAGTTCATTATCTATACTTCCGGGACGATGGTCTTTTGGTAAAACCCCTTTGAAATATTTATCTATCATTGCAACAGTTCTTGAAAGTAGGTTTCCCAAATCGTTTGCTAAATCGAAATTTATTCTTTTTATAAGAGACTCATTAGTGAATAATCCGTCACAACCAAAAGGTATTTCTCTCATCAAATAATAACGAATCGCATCAACACCATATCGACTACAGAGAATTTCAGGATTTACTACATTACCTTTTGACTTTGACATTTTAGTACCGTCTCCAAAAAGTATCCAGCCATGTCCAAATACCCTCTTTGGTAAAGGCAACCCTAATGCCATTAAAATAGCCGGCCATATAACAACATGAAATCTTACAATTTCTTTACCCGCAAACTGAACGTCTGCCGGCCAATATTTTTTAAAATCGGATTCATTTGAACTTCCATATCCTAAAGCCGTTATATAGTTAGTAAGCGCATCCATCCATACATACACAACATGATTTTCATCAAAATCAACCGGTATTCCCCATTTAAATCCAGTTCTACTGACGCATAAATCTTCCAAACCATTTTCAATAAATTGGATCATTTCGTTTCGTCTACTTTCAGGCTGTACAAAAGAAGGGTGTTTATCATAATAATCAATAAGTTTTTCTCCATATTTGGAAAGCTTAAAAAAATAGGCTTCTTCTTCGGCCCAATTAACTTTTCTTCCACAATCCGGGCATTTTCCGTCTTTAAGTTGCAAATCGGTAAAAAATGCCTCGCATGGAGTACAATACCAACCTTTGTATTTTCCCTTGTATATTTCACCTTTATCATACAAAATTTTGAAAATTTTCTGAACTGATTTAACGTGATATTCATCCGTAGTGCGTATAAATTTATCGTTTGTTATTTCTAAAATAGACCACAATTTTTTAAAACTCTCGACAATTGGATCCAAATATTCTTTAGGAGTCTTATTTTCCTTTAGAGCATTAGTTTCTATTTTTAATCCGTGTTCATCAACTCCTGTTAAAAATTTAACATCATAACCCTGAGCACGTTTATATCGAGCCATTACGTCAGCAGCAACCGTACAATAACTATGACCTAAATGAGCCTTACCGGAAGGATAATATAGGGGGGTTGTAATATAAAATTTTTCATTTTCAGACATGATTTTAACACTCCTTAATTTTTTATTTTATTATATCACTTAATAAATCTAATATCTACATTTTATCAAAATACACATTTAAAACAAATTTGAGTTTTCCAAATTTTTATCAGTATAAATTAAAATATTAAGGTCAATAATATTGTCATGGAGGTGAATAAAATGAAAAACAATACAAATAACACAAACAACACAAATTACAAAAACTCAACAAACGCTAGAAATCAACAGAACAAAAACAAAACAAACAATACCAACAATAATAATTCAAATCAAACAAACAACAAAAACTGTGGTAAATAGTGCCTTGGCTCAATAAAATTGAAAGTTTCTAAAATACAGTGCTTTTCCGAAAGTAACCCAAACTTCGGAAAGGCATTTTTTATAGACTACGAAAAAATTAGCCTGAAAAATAGATACCATGGTCTAAGGGCTTACATAAAAATATCTGGCTATAAATTTTTTTCAATTTTTTAATGCATTCTATAGCTTTATTTTTGTCTTCAAAAATCCCAAATACAGCCGAACCGCTACCACTCATACAAGCTCCTAAAGCACCGTTTGAACATAAACTTTTTTTTATATTTAAAATTTCAGTGTTATTCAAAACTTCTTCAAATCTATTAAAAATATTTTTAGATACTCCATGAAGATTTTGACTTTTCAAACACTTTATGATATTTTCAGTGCTTTTTAATTTTAAAGATTTATAAGAATCATAAAGAGTATAAGCTTTTTTAGTACAAATACTTATTTTCGGCTTCACCACAACCAGAAAACAATTTTTAAGTGAAGGTATCAGATAAAGATTAGTACCTGTTCCGGTTGCATGTAAACAACCTCCTTTAAGGCAAAACGGTACATCTGAACCTATTTTACATCCCAGTTCTGAAAGTTCATGTTCAGAAATCTTTGCTTCAAAAAATGAATTCAAAGCATAAAGAACTGCCGCAGCATCTGTACTCCCACCAGCCAGACCTGCTCTTTGAGGGATATTTTTTAAAATATTTATCTTAACACCAATATCTTTTAATCCGGTATAATCAAAAAATTTTTTCGCAGCTTTATATGCCAAATTATTTTCGGGTTTACAACTCAAATCTTTATTACATTCAACAATCAGTTCATTATTAGAAGTATCTTCAATAATTATTTCATCACAAAGGTCAATACTTTGCATAACCATATCAACTTCATGATAACCGTTTTCAAGAACTCCTAAAATTTCCAAAGCTAAATTAATCTTTGCAGGCGCAAAAACTCTGATATACATATCAAACCACCGCTTTCTATAAATAAAACCAAACGAAAGCAGCCCTTCAGCTCACCTTCGAGTTGAAAAAGCTGCCTAATCTTATTTATTTTTGAATCTCAAATTTTATTTTACCATCTGAGAAAGAACACATTAGTGTATCCTGAGATTTTATTTTACCATTTATCATCATATTAGCAATAGGTTTTCCTATCGCCTCACAAATAACTTTTTCTATCTGTCTAGCACCTAATTTATGATTTATTCCATTTAAAGAAATATACTTTTTAACACTTTCATCAATTTTCAAATTAATTTTTTGAGATTTCATTATCTTTTCAAATGAGTCTAAAAGTATATCAGATATTTGTTCAAAACTTTTTAAATTCAATTTGTTAAAAACTACAACATTGTCTATATTTTTTACAAAAGATTCTCCAAAAACTTTTTCTATTTTTTCATAAACTCTATTTTTTGAATCCTTTTCTTCAGAATCTACACAATTCAAAATAATATTTTCACCAACTTTTGAAGTCATAATTATTATAGTATTTGTAAAATCCACTTTATGGCCTGCACTATCCATTGTGTATCCACGTTCAAGAATACCTGAAAGCATTTTTATAGTAGATTGATCGGCTTCTTCTAGCTTATCAAACAAAACTACTGAATAAGGTTTCTTCCAAATCTTTTCTAAAAATGAATCCTTCGAATAATCTTGTTCTAAATCTATACATACAAGATTTCCTATTTCTCGTCCTATCTCCTGCGCAAGTAAAGTCTTCCCAACTCCAGATGTACCGGTGAATAAAAATGAAGCACGCGGTTTATTGTTTAAACTCATTCCAGCTCTTCCACAACGAATGGCATCACTTACGACTTTTACAGCTTGAGACTGACCTTTTACGCAATTTTCAATTCTTTCTTCTAAAGAATCCAACAACTTAGACTCGGTCTCTGAAATTTTTCCAACGGGAATATTTGTTTCGGAGGATATAACATATTGGATATCTTCTTCAGTTATATTCGGAATTTCCAAAGATTTTAATAAATTGCTGCTTTTTCTCTGTACCAATTTAGAAGCAGAACTTACAACGTCTATTGCTTTATCCGGGTAAGAACGGTTTTTCATGTACTTGCCGGTCAAATTGACTGCAGCAACTAAAGCTTCATCGGTAACACGCACCTTACCGCCATCTTCAAAATCGTTTCTTATACCTTTAAGAATCTGTAAAGTTTCCGATTGGGTTGGTTCCTCCAAAAATACTTTCGTAAATCTTCTTTCCAAAGCTGGATCTTTCGAAATATATCTGTACTCAGAAGTTGTAGTGGCTGCTATAACTCTTATATCTCCTCTGTCAAGATAAGTTTTAAATAATTCTGCAGCATTACATTGAACAATTTGGTGAAACTCATCGATAAATAAAATTATATCTTTATCTTTTGCTGCAGCATCAAACAGCGCTCTCATTCTCCCTACTGCGCCTTCACCTTTATTGTACGCTTTACCCGCTATTAAGTTCACCATATTTACTTTTATAATTTTTTTATTTTTAAAATCTTCGGGCACTTTGCCGTTGGCAATCCTGTATGCCAATCCCTCAATTAAGGCTGTTTTTCCAACTCCTGCCTCTCCTACAGCACAAGGATTTCCCTTTCCGTTACGTGTAAGTATGTCAATCATGGAATATATTTCTTTATCACGACCTATTACATCGTGAATCTTACCCATTTTGGCTTTTTCATTCAAATCTTCACAATATTGACTCATAACCGACCATGTATCGGCATCAAGCCATCCGGAAGCTTGAGCTATTTGGACTACAGGCTGAGCAATAGCCTTTAGAGCAATGTGAAGAAACTCCGATCCTGCAACAGGTAAAACTGTACTGCTAATAAAAGTCCATAAACTCCCTGCCACTGCTTTTAATGTACCAACTAAAAACATGTATATTCCTCATTTCGTCGTCGTAGTATTTATGTGACAATTATATCACAATCTATAAAAAAAGTCAAACATATTTTAATTGATACATAATTAAAAATTAATATTATCGATTAATTTATCAATATATGATTTCAAATTCTCAATTTCAGCATCAGCATCTTCTTTATTATCTTTTTTTACCATCAAGTAAAACTTAATTTTAGGCTCTGTACCCGAAGGTCTGACAACAATTTTATTACTTTTATCAAAATAAAAGACAAGTACATCAGACAAAGGTAAATCTTTTTTAACAAAAGAATTATCTTCAACATTAAATACTTTTGAATTTAGATAGTCTTCAACTTTTTCTAATTTTTTACTCAAAAAATATTTCTGAAAACTGTTTCTCAAATTTTCCATGATATTTTTTATTTTTTGAGTACCTTCCTTATTTTTAAATTCATAACTTAAAGTTTTTTCCTTAAAAAATCCATATTTAAATTTTAATTTGTCAAGCGCATCAATTAAAGTCATTCCAAGTTTCTTGTAATAAAGAGAAATTTCGCATAACAATAATGAAGCCGAAACAGCATCCTTATCTCTTACATAAGTTCCCGTAAGATACCCATTACTTTCTTCGAAACCAAACAGAAAATCTTTTTCTCTGTTACTGGATTCTAATTTTAATATTTCTGATGCTATATTTTTAAATCCTGTCAAAACTTCTAAAATTTCACATCCATAATCATGAGCTATTTCGTTTACCATAAGCGTACTTACTATAGTTTTTACTATAATGGCTTTTTCAGATAATATCCCTAATTTTGATTTTTGAGATAGCAAATAATCACAAATTAATATCCCAATTTCATTTCCGCTCAATAAATTATAATCATCATTATGTTTAACACAAATTCCCGCTCTGTCAGAATCCGGATCGGTTGCTAAAATTATGTCTGAATTTTTTAAATAAGCAAGTTTTTTTGCCTCTAAATACGTGTCGAATATTTCCGGATTAGGATAGGGACAGGTTGTAAAATTTTCATCCGGATATTCCTGGCAACCAACAACTTGTAATTCTTTTAAACCACACTCTCTCAACACTTTTTGAACAAAATAATTTCCCGCTCCATTTAAAGGAGTATATGTAACTCTTAAATCTTTAAGAGAAAATACATTTACTCTTTGATTAATTACACAATCCAAATAAGATTTATAAACTTCATCACCTACAAATAAAATAAGTTCTTCATTTATCGCTTTATCAAATTCGGCAATTTTAATATCTCTAAAAACATCTACTTCATCTATTTTTTTATAAACTTCATAGGCAACGCTTTCATCCAGTTGCGCTCCGTCTTTTCCATAACATTTATATCCGTTGTATTCAGGAGGATTATGGCTTGCTGTTATCATAATTCCTCCGATGGCACAAAGATTCCTTACTGCAAAAGATAAAAAAGGGGTTGGTTGAATTTCTTTTGTTATGTAGGATTTTATATTATTTCCTGCCATAACTTTTGCTGTTTCAAAAGCAAATAATTTTGAATTTTTTCTGGAATCATAAGATACCACTATTTTAGGATTGTCGTAATTGCTCGTAAGATAATTTGCCAATCCCTGAGACGCTTTTCTGACAGTATATATATTCATTCTGTTGGTTCCGGCTCCCAGTATTCCTCTGAGGCCTGCCGTGCCGAAATTTAAGTTTTTATAAAATCTTTCATTTATTTCTTGCGGACACATCTTTATGTCTTGAAGTTCCTTTAAAAGTTCATCCTCCTTAACATTATTAAGCCAATATTTATATACTTTTTCTACTTCTTCCACTTTTAAAATCCTTTCTGACATACTTGAAATGCAACACGAATAAGAATTTTATCACATAATACTTACTAATTCAAATTGTTAAATAATAATAAGCATCCCCCAACCTAGCTGGGGGTATTTCTTTAACGGGCGAAGCCCTGTTCTACTAGCCGCCTCTAAAGGAGTCTGATACGATCTGGCACTTGCAAAGGATTTGTTAATTGATAACCACAAAGAATTTTCTATATCATTAGGTGTTAACTGTTCTCTCAATTAGTTTTTTTGCTTTCTGTTTTCATAAAACACTTTGTTACAAATACTCTATATGATATTTACAGTTTTACTTTATATTTAGTATACTTCACTTTAAATGTCCTCCTTTTGATGTTTTCTTTAACAGTTTCCAAACCGCTATTTTATTCTACATCAAAAGGAGTTTTTATGTCGTTCTTACACCGCTTAAGCTATCACTGAACCACGCGACTATCGCTTGGCTTTCTACATACAAAATGCCCGCCGATTAAAACCGGCGAGCTTAAAACTAACACTTTAATGAAACATTATACTTATCGGACAACTCTTTTAGAAACGTATCTTCTATCTGTTCAATTTTTGCGGAAGTCAATGTAAAATGCTTACTACAATAATTTACCTCATAGAGAACCGCATGCTCATCTTCCGGAAAGCTTTTATCACTGTATATGTCCCGAACGGTGACATCACGTACAATTTCGTCTGAGGATTTTATAATATCTACCACCTTGCAAGATTTAATATCTTTCTTTTGAATTAAATTATACAGACGTTTTATAGGAGGATATTTAGATTCAAATTTAATCTTCTTAATTTTTTCCGAAATACCTTTTAAATAAAATTCACAATAAAAAACTTTGTCTTTTATAAGCTTTACATTATTTATTTTCTTCAATACGCTTGTATCTATTTCCCCAATAAAACCTATACGATTTTTGTTTGTAATTATATCGTAACTTGAGCCATCTTTGCAAAATTTAATAGTATTTTCTTTGAGTTCAAACTCCTGGCCAAATTCATCAAAAATTACTTTAAGAATATTTAGCATATCATAATAAGTATATTTTATATCCTTATCACAGCCAAATCCGCGAGGAATTCTTATTCCTGACATAATAAAAGCACATGTGTCTTTTTCCTCACATCCAGTCTCAAAATCACTATTTCTAAAATAAACTTTTCCCAGTTCAAAAATTCCTATATTACTGTTCCCAATAGAATAGTTATAAGCTAAACAATTTAAAAGTGAATAAACCATAGTAGGACGCATAAGAGAATATGCTCCGGCAATTGGATTTTGGAGAATGATATCGGAATATAGAGATTCGCCTGGATTTATTTTAAATAAATCCATAGAGTCTTGAGGAATGAATGAATAGTTAATTGTTTCGTGAAATCCTAACCCAATTAAAGTTTTCCTTAATGTCTCAGATTTTTCCCATATATCATTCTTATTGTATTGAGTTTTTATTGTCGGCATTATAGGTTCAATATTGTCATAACCATAAATCCGAGCAACTTCCTCAATTAAATCTACTTCTTGTTTTATATCTAATCTATAACTTGGAATTTTTACTTTTAAAATGTCTTCACTTTCTTTAAAACAATTAAAACTATATTTTTCCAAGCAATCGATTATTTGTTTCTCACTAAGTTCGACTCCAAGTAAACTGTTATTATGTTTAATATTCAAATTCAAAAATTCATTTTCTTCTTTCGAAGGATAAACATCAAATGCACTTTCTTCAATTTTTCCACCACAAACATCTACAATCATTTCAGCACATTTAAATAGAATATCAAACGAAGCTCTGGAATCAACCCCTCTTTCAAATCTAAAAGATGAAGGAGTTGAAATTTTAAGCCTTCTTGACGTCAATCGAATGCTGACTTCATCAAATACTGCAGATTCCAAAATTAAATTTTCGGTTTTTGTTAAAACAGATGCAGAATCGGTTCCTATAATTCCTGCAATACATTTTATTTCATCACCTTCCGAAATAACAATATCTCCAGGATTCAGTTTTACTTCTTCACCTGAAAAAGTAATTACAGTTCGGTTTTCTTTAAGTTTATCAATAATCAATTCTTTTTTTATTAATTTATCAAAATCGTAGCAATGCATCGGTTGACCCAAATCAAGCATAACATAATTACATATATCAACCACCGCATTTACAGAATTAATTCCCATAATCTCAAGACGTTCGGAAATATACTGCGGAGTTTTTATCGAAGCATCTATACCGCTCAATTTTACAGCGGAAAATCTTTTGCAAATATCTCCGTTTACTTTAATTTTCAATGGAAATAAATCGTTATTTGGTTTAATTGCAGTCTTTGTAATAGAAGGTATACTTAATCCATCAAACGCCCTTATCTCACGTGCAATTCCTATGTGAGAAAGCATATCCGGTCTATTTGCTTTAACTTCTATTGCCGTTAGAACATCGTCATTTATCTCCTGACTTCCCTGAAATTCAAATCCTTGAATCCTAAGTTTTTTTATAATCTCATCAAATGAAATATCTTTTCCACAGTAATCCCTAAGCCATTTTAGCGAAAATTTAAACATTATTTTCAACCCTCCTCTATATTTGTTTCCAAAGACTTATATCATTTTCGTAAAATTTACGAATCTCATCAAGTCCATAATAAAGAAGTGCAAGGCGATTTAATCCAAGTCCAAAAGCAAATCCGCTATATTTTTCTATGTCGTACCCTACGACTTTTAAAACATTAGGATGAACCATACCGGAACCCAAAACAGTAATCCAACCGGAATATCCGCACGTTCTGCATCCTTTTCCGCCACACTGTGTACAAGACATATCTATTGCCGCACTAGGCTCTGTATAAGGATAGTAAGTCGGTCGAAATCTTACTCCGGTTTCTTCTCCGAAAACTTCCTTTAGCAATCTTATTAAAACAGCTTTTAAATTGGAAAATGAAATTTTTTCAGCTACCATTAATCCCTCTATTTGATAAAACATAGGTGTATGTTGCGGGTCTATATCATCAACTCTATAAACCGTGCCCGGAGATATAATTTGTACCGGAGGAGAAATTTTTTCCATAGTCCTTATTTGAACCGAAGAAGTATGAGATCTAAGTAAAACATTTGGAGAAGAAACGTAAAATGTGTCCTGCATATCCCTCGCGGGATGATGAGAAGGAATATTAAGCATTTCAAAGTTATACTTATCCAATTCTATCTCTGGTCCTTGTACAACGGAAAATCCCATTCCCATTAGTACTTTTTCAATTTTTTTATAAAACTTTATTAAAGGATGACCGCATCCTAATTTTATATTATTCTTGAAAACTGTAACATCATATTCGGATTTTTTTTCAATGCTATTAAACTTATTCAATGCAATGTCTATTTTTTCTTCACAGTGTTTTTTAAAATCATTTACTGACTTTCCGAAAAGCTTTTTTTCTTCAGCAGCTTTAATATCTTTAAGTTTGGAATAAAGCAATTTTACATATTTTTTCAAATATTCATCTTTTAAACTTAAAACTTCTTTTAGAGTTTTGGAAGAAAGAAGTTTACCTTCAAATTCTGTCATTTTTGCTTTTATTTCTAATTCCAGATTAGTACTCAAATTCATTACCTCCATTTTAATGAAATAATTATTTCATAATATCTACTGCCCTTTTTAATTCTTCTACTTTATCTGTTTTTTCCCATCCAACGTTTAAATCTTCACGTCCCATTTGTCCATAAGAAGCCAAAGGAAAATATATTGGAGACCTAAGATTAAATTTATCTATTATGGCACAAGGGCGCAAATCAAAAATTTTACCTACAACGTGCGACAATAACTCCTCAGAAACATCAGAAGTTCCAAAAGTATCAACACGTACTGATACAGGACACGAAACTCCAATAGCATATGCAAGTTGAATTTCACATTTTTTCGCTAATCCAGCAGCAACCAAATTTTTGGCTATATACCTTGCAGCATAAGCTCCGGATCTATCAACTTTTGTTGCATCTTTACCTGAAAAAGCTCCTCCTCCATGCCTAGAATATCCACCATAAGTATCAACAATGATTTTTCTTCCTGTAAGCCCACTGTCAGCTGCCGGCCCGCCAATGACAAATCTTCCAGTTGGATTTATTAATATCCTAGTGTTCTTATCAACCATTTTTTGAGGTATAACCGGAAGAATAACCTTTTCCATTATATCATTTTGAATTTGTTCCAATCCTACTTCTTCAGAATGCTGAGAAGAAACAACTACGGTATCTACTCTGACAGGTATATCGTTTTCATATTCCACAGTAACTTGCGTTTTTCCATCCGGACGAAGATAATATAAAATTCCATTTTTTCTGATAAAAGAAAGTCTTTTTGCTAATTTGTGAGCTAAAGATATCGGAAGAGGCATAAATTCAGGAGTTTCATCGCACGCAAATCCAAACATAAGACCTTGATCCCCTGCTCCTATTTCATAATTAACTTCTTTACTTCCATTTTTCCTCTCAAATGAACAGTCTACACCCATAGCTATATCAGGAGACTGAGAATTGATAGATATTATAACCCCGCAAGTATTCCCATTAAATCCATAAATTGAATTGTTATATCCTATTTTATTAATGACTCTGCGAACTTCTTTATCGATATCTATATAACATGTTGTGGTAATTTCTCCCATAACATGAATTAAACCTTTGCACGCAGTTACTTCACACGCTACATGTGCATTGGTATCTTTTTCTAAAATTGCATCCAAAATTGCGTCTGAAATCTGGTCACATAATTTATCAGGATGCCCTTCGGTGACAGATTCCGACGTAAATAACTTTCTTGGCATTTCCAATAACTCCGTTCTTAAATATTCTAAATTTAACTTTTAAATATAATTTTAAATCATACTATATGCAACGTCAATAAAATATTGACAATTGCCGAATAATAAAAACTTATTTATGAAAATATAGAAAAACAATTATTATAATAGAAATCTAAATTTTAAATTATATAAGATTTAAAATAAATAATTATATTTTTATAAATTTGTATTGACATACATTATCATTATATGTATAATATATAATTGTAAATTTTATTTAATGAAAGGGATGATTAAAATGGATGACACATTGTTTGATTAAAACAAGAAAAATGAGATTATTAATAGCTCTTGTGAAAACAATAAAAATGAAGTTATTAATAACTCTGATGAAAGAACAGATGCCGGTTCTTTGAATCCGGAAAATTTAGAAGAAATATCCGGAGGATACATCTACCATAATCGAACTCGCGAGCGAAACGACGATCGGCCATGGGAGGTTATTGATAAAAAAGGTAACGTAATTGAGAGATTCTCAACAAAACAATCATGTATTGACTCAGCTACAAGAACATTTAAGCAAAGCCCAAAAAAATTAAACTGGCATCAGCTTAGATATTTACACGATTCCGAAAGGAACAACCCTTCTCGGCTTACACGTTATCTGGCATTAAAGTCATTCGATAACTTAAGATGAAGATGAATTAAATCGCAGAAAAGCCAAAACCAATATCGTTAATGCATTTAAATTAGTTTTTCAATAAATCATAAAAAAATGAAAGGTGTGTTAAAAATGGCAACTGTCAAAGAATTAGCAAATATTGTACAATTAAGCACATTGATAGATAATCTTAGTGCAAAACTTTCTAAAAAATTCACGGTGAATGAGCGTGACGTTAAAGAATACCTGGAAAAAGAATTAGGTATAGATAATATTAGAGATGGTGGCAAAGAGAGCGGTATAGTAAAGGAATCACCAAGTGGAATTAATGATACGGACAAAGAGGAAAAAGAAAAATTCATAGAAAAATTAAATGATTATATCGAAAAATTAAATCCAAATGATTTTAAAGAGTGTAAAACACCTGAGAGTATCTGTAAAAAAGTGTGCGATGATGTAAAACAAAAAATGGATTTTAAACTTAACCCCAATACATTAGAAAACAAATTAAAAAGTGAAAACCTTGTCTCAAATTTCAAGAATAATATGCTTAAGTATGCTTGTATAGCAACATCATCGGCACTTGCAGTTATGGCTATAGAAAAATTTTTGTAAGTAAATTAAGAGCTATCTAATGCAGATATATCTCTTGGAAAGCTCCGATAAAAAGTTGCTAAAACATCCCCACTAACTTCTTATAGTTAATGGGAATAGTAAACCAAAGCATTGTATAAAGAAATTTCAATAATGAAACTGCAGTTGACAAAAGTTGACTGCAGATTTTTTATTTTTTGCATAAAAAATCTACCCACAAAATTGTGGATAGACTTTATAGACATCAAACTATTTTAACCCAGTATTTCAGTTACAACACCTGAACCAACTGTACGTCCGCCTTCGCGTATTGCAAAACGAAGTCCTTCTTCAATTGCGATAGGTGTAATGAGTTCAACATCCATTACAACGTTATCTCCCGGCATACACATTTCAGTTCCTTCCGGAAGTTTAATTACACCGGTAACGTCAGTTGTTCTGAAATAGAACTGAGGACGATAGTTGTTAAAGAATGGAGTATGACGTCCGCCTTCATCTTTAGTCAATACATACACTTGACCTCTGAATTTGGTGTGAGGATTGATTGTTCCCGGCTTAGCAAGAACTTGACCGCGTTGAATTTCTTCTCTTTGTACACCACGAAGAAGTACACCTACGTTGTCTCCTGCTTCAGCGTAATCAAGAAGTTTTCTGAACATTTCAATACCGGTTACAACAACTTTTCTACGTTCTTCAGTAAGTCCTACGAGTTCAACTTCTTCGTTCATTTTGAGTTGTCCACGTTCTACTCTTCCGGTAGCAACTGTTCCGCGTCCTGTAATAGTAAATACATCCTCAACAGGCATTAAGAATGGTTGATCTGCTTTTCTTTCAGGTGTTGGTACAAAATCGTCAACAGCCTTCATGAGATCAAGAATACATTTGTACTCCGGTGCTGTAGAATCTTTAGAAGTAGATTCGAGAACTTTAAGAGCTGAACCTTTAATGATAGGAGTATCGTCTCCCGGGAATCCATATTCGGTCAAAAGATCACGGATTTCCATCTCCACTAAATCGAGCAATTCTTCATCGTCTACTTGATCAACTTTATTCATAAACACTACGATACTCGGAACGCCTACCTGACGTGCAAGCAAGATGTGCTCACGAGTTTGTGGCATAGGACCGTCTGCTGCCGATACTACAAGGATAGCTCCGTCCATTTGCGCAGCACCAGTAATCATGTTTTTAACATAGTCAGCATGTCCTGGGCAGTCAACGTGTGCATAGTGACGTTTTTCAGTTTCATATTCAACGTGAGCAGTGTTTATTGTAATTCCACGTTCTCTTTCTTCAGGAGCTTTATCGATGTTTGCATAATCTACAAACTCAGCATCACCTTCGAGATTTAGAACCTTTGTAATAGCCGCCGTAAGAGTTGTTTTACCATGGTCAACGTGACCTATAGTACCAATATTTACGTGGGGCTTATTTCTTTCAAATTTTGCTTTTGCCATTATAATTTTCCTCCCTTAATTTTTTCGGATAAATAATTATTATCCACTCGCATCGCTTTTTATTAAACGATACATAATAACCAAGGAATCGCAGGGACAATAGAAAGTTTTTCAAATTAGACTCTCTAATCCCTAAAATCCCGAATTAGAAACCACAACTAAGATTCTATCAATTAAGATAAAAAAAATCAATCTAAATATTAACTAATCTTTTTTCCTATCTGCAATAATTTGCTCGGAAACAGATTTCGGAACCTCCGCATAATGACTTGGTTCCATAGTATATTGACCTCTTCCTTGTGTTCTGGAACGCATATCTGTCGCATATCCAAACATTTCAGAAAGCGGAACCTGAGCATTAATTCTTTGAGCACCGGAAATAGCTTCCATTCCTTGAATCATTCCACGTCGAGAATTTATATCTCCGATAACATCCCCCATATACTCTTCAGGAACTATTACACTAACTTTCATTATAGGCTCGAGAAGAACCGGATCTGCTTTCTTCATAGCGGATTTAAATGCCATCGAACCGGCAATCTTAAACGCCATTTCTGAGGAGTCAACTTCATGATAAGAACCGTCATAAAGTGTTACCTTAACATCTACAACATTGTATCCAGCAAGTACACCTGAAAGCATAGCACCTTGGATACCGCTGTCAACTGCAGGTATATATTCTTTCGGAATAGCTCCTCCGACGATTTCATTAACAAATTCATAACCTTTCGTCGGATTTGGCTCAACTTTGATTTTAACATGTCCATACTGACCGCGTCCACCGGATTGACGAGCATATTTCTCCTCGACATCGGCACTCTTGCGAATTGTTTCCTTATACGCAACTTGAGGTTTACCAACATTAGCTTCTACTTTAAATTCACGTAAAAGTCTGTCTACGATGATTTCAAGATGAAGTTCACCCATACCGGCAATTATAGTTTGACCGGTCTCCTCATCGGTATATGCTCTGAATGTAGGATCCTCTTCTGCAAGTTTTGCAAGTCCAAGTCCCATTTTTTCCTGACCTGCTTTTGTTTTAGGCTCTATCGCAACCCTTATAACAGGTTCAGGGAATTCCATAGATTCAAGAATTATAGGATGTTTTTGATCACAAAGAGTATCACCGGTAGTAGTGTTTTTAAGCCCTACTGCTGCGGCAATATCTCCGGCATAAACTTTTTCAATATCTTGCCTATGGTTGGAATGCATCTGCAAAATACGACCCAATCTCTCGTTATTATCCTTAGTTGAGTTGTAAACAGTTGAACCGGCTTCTATAGTACCGGAATATACCCTGAAGAAACAAAGTTTTCCTACAAACGGGTCCGTGGCGATTTTAAATGCCAAAGCTGAAAAAGGCTCTTCATCTGATGAAGGACGTTCTTCTTCTTCTTCGGTTTCGGGATTAGTTCCCTTAATAGCCGGAACATCTGTTGGAGAGGGCATATAATCTACGATAGCATCGAGAAGTTTCTGTACACCCTTATTTTTGTAAGAAGTACCACAAGTCACCGGCACCATTGTGTTATTAATGGTGGATTTCCTTATACACTTCTTCATTTCCTCTATTGTGATTTCTTCACCTTCGAGATATTTTTCCATTATTTCTTCGTCTACTTCAGCAATATGCTCAAGCATGTCCGCACGATATTTTTCAGCTAGTTCTTTCATGTCTTCGGGAATTTCTTCAATACGAACATCTTTTCCGAGATCATCATAATAAACATATGCTTTCATTTCAAGCAAATCGATAATACCCTTAAATGTATCCTCAGAACCGATTGGAAGCTGAATGGGAACTGCATTGCATTTTAAACGTTCTTTCATCATTTTTACAACGTTGTAAAAATCTGCGCCCATGATGTCCATCTTATTTACATAAGCCATTCTCGGAACACCATACTTGTCAGCTTGACGCCATACTGTCTCTGACTGAGGTTCTACCCCGCCTTTTGCGCAAAGAACCGTTACAGAACCATCAAGAACTCTCAAAGAACGTTCTACTTCAACTGTAAAATCCACGTGACCGGGAGTATCAATTATGTTTATACGATGATTTTTCCAAAAACACGTAGTTGCAGCAGAAGTTATTGTTATACCGCGTTCTTGCTCCTGAACCATCCAGTCCATTGTTGCTGCGCCGTCATGCGTTTCACCGATTTTGTGATTTATACCTGTATAAAACAAAATACGTTCGGTAGTAGTGGTTTTTCCCGCGTCGATATGAGCCATAATTCCTATGTTACGAGTCATATCAAGCGATACTTTTCTTGGCATAATATCCTCCTTTT
>CAMEMA010000005.1 GCA_945926705.1 uncultured Clostridia bacterium | reverse complement strand
TTGATTATTCCCAGTCTAGCATAAATAAGATGTATCAGCTTTTGGGAGCAGTATTTGTAAAAGCAATCAGCAAAAAGCTCATTGAGAGCAATCCTTTGAGCGACATCAAGTGCCCAAAATCGAGAAAAAAGCAAATCCCTGTCAGAGCCTTGACGGTTGACGAGCAGATAAGACTTTTGAATGTGCTGAAAACCGAGGACATACACTACGGTGACATAATGCTTTTGTCAATGTTCACGGGAATGAGAATCGGCGAGTGTTGTGCCCTTACGGCAGGGGATATTAACCTAACCGACAAAACAATAAATGTCAGTAAAACCGTATCAAGAGGCGAATTTGGAAACACCGTAATCAACGATACCAAAACCGCCGCAGGCACGAGAATGCTTTTTATCAGCGATGATGTTGCAGACTTTTTGAAAGAATGTTTAGGCGGCAGAAAAAGAGGTTTGCTGTTCACTTCAAGCAACGGCGGGCTTGTCACTTCAAACCAAGTCAACTATGTTTACTCAAATGTGATTAAGAATTACGACATTCTTGACAGCTCGGTGTACGGCAGGGTAGATTTACATTCACTGAGGCATACATACGCAACGAGGTGCATTGAAAGCGGAATGCCTGCAAAGGTGCTTCAAAAGCTTTTAGGACATACAGACATAAACATCACGCTGAATGTTTACTGCTCTGTATTTGAAAAGTTTAAAAACGAGCACCTTGCGATTGCTGACGAATATATGAAAGCAAACAACCTGCAAATCGCCTGAAAATGAAAAAATCGCTGTCAAAACCGCAGTCAATTGCGACTAAGTCAGCATTTAAGCCACTTATAAAGGTCACCTCGACCATAATAATACGTATTTTTTGATAATTCATAAACACGTTTAAGTCGCTATTTTTACTTGCAAATGATCCTATGGAGATATAGCAGATTCTGCGTTTGACAAAATGTTTTTCTTACCGATAGTGCAAAACTATATAAAATTTTTAACATAACACTTACCATAAGGTAGGTGTTATGTTTTTATGTTAAAAAAATTAAGTTACGATTACGTTAGTAGTAATATATAATGCTTATGTTTTTATATATAGGGTTTTTACTAATATGAAATACCACACATTTAGCAGAGTGTGAATGTTTATTTTCAATATGAAATTTTGATTTTAGACTAAAAATATTGTATAATTAATGATGTAGGGCTTGCTATATACTAAGAAGCCCTTTTGATATATTTCAAAATTCTATATTTGGGGTTTGAGGTAATGATACATCATGGATTTAAAAAAGGTAAAAAAGTTTTAGTTATATTAAATACAGGGAAACAAATTGTTAGCAAATTCAAAAGTAGCAGTAGTAACTATATAGAGTTAGAATATGGGAAAATTAGTTGGAAAAGTATGCGGTCTTCAACAATATACAAGGATAGGAAATCCAAAAATTTATGTATAGATTCAGTTGACAAATTATAAATGAAATATTAAAATTATATTATAAATAAGTTGTTAGGAGAACATTTATCTATGTCAAATTTAAAATATAATTTTTTTAATAAGTATTTGTCCGTGTTACTTTCAGCCGTCATTACCGGTCCTGCATTGTTTCAGCCGGTACATTGCATCGATACAGAACTTGATGATGTAATTCTAAAAATCGAAGAAGATAATCCAAGTATAATGTCAAAGATTAAGGAATGGTGTAAAGAACACTGGATTGTAAGTGGAGTTATTAGATCTAGCATTTTAACTTTAGCGCTCGCAGGTATAAATGTTGGGACTTTAAGTCTACTGTCAAGATATAGTGAAAAGATTTATGAGGATTTACTAAAGCAAAAATTTTGTACCACACCAAACAAATTTACAAAAAAACAAGAAGGAATAAGATGGTGTTGGATAGCTTGTTTACAGGGAATTTATAAATATAATGGTTTTGAAATATCTCAAGAAAATATTTATAAGGCGATATTTAATAAGGCTCCAAGCTATTTTAGTGTAAAAAGGGCTCAAGGTCTGCCTGTTGGTATTTTGCCTAAAGGCTGTACTGCAGCAATAAATTCCATAAATATAAATTTTAAATTTAATAAGGCAATGATTTATTATCGTGATTTTGAAGACTTAAAGTCAATAGAAAATTGTATAAGGGATTATTACAATTCAATAGGTAAAAAAGCGTTTGCCATTGTTGATAGTTTTATTAGTGGTAAATCGTCACTTCATTTTGTAAATGTTGTGGATATTACAGGAGAAATGATTACTATAGAAGATCCTCAGAGCGGTCTGTCCCGCACCGAAAAATTGCAAGATTTTTGCCAACGCTACTATCCTAAAATAATGAGAGTTACGCCGATTATTGAAATGGTAAGTTTAGTGAAACATAATTTTAAAATAGCACCTGAAATTAATTATTTTTGTAGAGAAGATTCTTGTAAGGGAATTGGGAATTTTTTGAAAATTTGTTATTAAGTTATAATTAATTTTGAAATTTGAATTTTTTACATTAATATTTACAAATTTAAAAATGAACTATTTAATACACCACTCATATTTTTTAATTGATATGGTGGTGTAGTTTTGTTTTTTTATTTTATATAACCTTTATTCAGAACAATATTATATTATTAAGTTTGATATCCAATAATTTTTGTTACATAAAACATATTAATTGCTGAACCTGAAATAGTACCGGTCGAGCTTATAACTTTATATCCGTAAGAACCGGATTCCCATGTTAATGTGTTTTCATTTAAAATTGCTACAGAGGCACGCATATATAATTTATCAGAGTAATATTGTATATTTTCAAGTGCTACATTTTTTTCATTTGGATTTTCAATTTTTACACTATTAAATTCACTTGCATCTTGACGATAAAATATTTCAACATAACTGTAATTTTTTACATCGTCACTTAATGTTATTGTGCCCTGACTACCATAGCTGTTGCTGAAAAGAACTGTTTTGCTGATTGAATTAATTGCTTCAGTTAGCGCATTGAATTCTGATGTACTTTCAATTGCTTCAGAAAAATCTTTATTCGGTTTAACTATTAATTTTAATCCATTAACTTTTAATAGTGAATTGTTATTATCGAAAATCTGAAATTCACAATCCAAAACGCCGGATACGCTTACTATTTGTGAAGTTATAGTAAAACTGGCGGTATTTTGACTGCTGTCAACGGAACAATTATTAAAAATGGTTGTTCCGTCAGGCTTTTGAACGTAAAATGTAACCTGTCTGTCTTTTAATTCTAAATTTCCGTCGGTATCTTCAAAATTAACTATTATGTCTCTGGAGTTTACTTCACCTTGATTCAATAAAAGCATGCTGTCATTTTCCTGCCAAGTACTGAGAGTTATAGATTTTGTTACCATTATATTTTCCTCCTTGAAAAATTTTTAAATATTTGTTTGTCCTCTCAATAAATAACGATAAAAAATAATAATTTGCATTTTTTAGAACAAATAAATTGAAATTTGTTTTTAGTATCTTATATGACCATTAAAAATTTAGTTTTATTTTTATAAATGTTTTTGAGATTAAAGAGATTAATTTTAAGTTACTTACCACTAATCTAATAATGAAAATAATATTTATATTGATTAATACAAAAAATTAAATTGTATTTAGTTTTCAAAATTATTAATGAATATTACTAAATTTTACAAATTACTTTTGGTATTGATAAAAAACTTTTTATATATATAATTTATATCGTTACTTTGTATATTTAAATTTTTAGGAGGTATTATTTTTAATGAATAGAGATTTAAAATGGTTGTCGAAGAAATTTGTATGTTTTACTTTAGGTTTATCAATGTTGGGTACTTTTTTATCGAATTGTTTTGCGGAAACACATTCAGCTAAAATAAATTCCCTTTTAGAAAAAGTTTGTAAAGAGGAGCCCAAAAACAATACACAAAAAGAATTTATAAAAAAATGCGTTAATGAAAGATTCAGAATTTCAAGAGAACGTAATTATGCTCCACGATCTTCTTCCGATGGTTACATATTTGGTAAAAAATTAGAAATGAATAAGACATTTGAAAAAATTTATGATTCTAATTTTTGGGGAAGCCATGAATCAAAGTCAGGACCTGGTTCTCAATTGAAAAATACCGAAAATATCAGAAAAGAATTACCTGAAATTTGGGAAAAATACAATATAAAATCTGTCCTTGATGTTCCATGTGGGGATTATAATTGGATGAAAAATGTCAAAAAAGATGGAATTAAATATATTGGAGGTGACATTGTTTCGAAATTAATTAAGGATAATAATAAAAAATACAAAGATAATAGTACACAATTTTGTGAACTAGATATTACAAAAGATAAACTTCCTAAAAGCGATATGATAATTTGCCGAGATTGTCTTCAATATTTGTCTTATGAGAATGGAAAGAAAGCTATTGAAAATTTTAAAAATAGTGGCTCAACTTACCTTTTGGTTACAAATTATCCGTGGACTCTTGAAAACTGGAATATAAAAGATGGAGAATTTCGTCCTCTTAATTTGTGTGAAGAGCCATTTAATTTTTCTGAATCATGTTTGGAAAAAATCAAAGAATCGAATGAAAAGGGAAACTATCCTGATAAAAATCTTTGTTTATATAAATTGGAAGATATAGATACTGATAAGATGCTTCGCCCCAAAGAGATGGTAAAAGAAATTTCGATTGCGATGGCATTTGATGAAAATTATGTTTATCCGACTTTGGTTTCCATGACTTCCATAATGGAAAATTCCAATCCAAATATAAATTACGATTTTTATCTTATGCATACTCCTAATTTGAGTGAAAAAGGAAAGAGTGTCTTTGAGTCTTTTCAAAAAAAATACAATAAAAATTGTAAAGTGAATTTGATAAATATGGGAAATACATATAAGTCAGCACGTACAGACCGTAGGATTTCGACTCCTGCTTATTATAGGCTTATGTTGTCGGAACTTTTACCAAATAAAGATAAGATAATTTGGTTGGATAGTGATACTCTGATATACGATGATTTATCAGAAATGTATAATGTAGATGTTGAAGGCTATTACTATAAGGGATTGTTAGATTGGGATAAGTCTCCAATTTTAAATAGAAATTTTGGTATAATTGATGATCATTATATCTGCGATGGAGTAATGGTAGCAAATTTGAAAGAACTTCGAAAAGATAACATGGTAAAAAAATTTGAAGATTTTATAAATAAAAATAATAATAAGCTTTTTCAACATGATCAAACAGTAATTAATGCCATGTGTTATAAAAAAATAGGAATTTTACCTGCTAAATTTGGTATACTCTCAGGATGCTATAATTCTGCCGAAAGGTATCTTAAATGTTTACAGTCTCCTGAAAAATACACACAAAAAGAAATAAAAAATGCACTTTCTCATCCGTCGGTTCAGCATTGTGTAAGAAAACCGTGGAAGCTTGTTAATAGACATACACATTTATGGTGGAAGTACGCTAAAAAAACTGATTGTTTTAAAGAGATTAAGGAAAAATACCTCATTCCGGACGGAACTTATGTAATTTCTCCTTCATTTAATGGGAATAAAGCTGTAGATATTTGTAAACCAGGTCGAGCTAAAGGAGCGAAAATTCAGCTTTGGGATAAAAATAATACAAATACTCAAAAATTTAAGGTAGCTTACGATAAAGATGGTTACTATACAATTACATCTCTTTACTCGGGACATAGATTATCTGTCCCCGAAAAGTCCAAGAAAGTCGGAACGCAGCTGTGTCAAAATTCATTTAAAAACAGTCTTTGTGATAAATGGCATATATTGAACTTAGGTAAAGGAAAATACAGTATTGTTTCTGCGTATAATGGTTTGAATATAGATATTTGTAGAGCTGAAAGTCGAAACGGCACAGCAGTTCAATGTTGGTCTCCTAACGATACCGACGCCCAAAAGTTTAATTTTGTAAAATCTTAAATAAACATAAAATTTACCGAGCTTGTGGTTTGTTCACAGCTCGGTTTTTTATAAATAAATTAATCTTATTTTCTTTTATCGAAAGAAGGGTTAAATGCATAAAAGTTTTTACTATCCAATTTGTCCGTACATATCCTAAGCCCCTCACCAAATCGTTGATAATGAACTACTTCACGCTCTCTTAAAAATCTTATTGGGTCTTTAACATCTGGATCATCACAAAATCTTAAAATGTTATCATATGTCGAGCGAGCTTTTTGCTCTGCTGCTAAATTTTCATGAAGGTCAGTTATGGGGTCACCTTTAACTTGCATGCTTGCAGCATTATAAGATTGACCACTCGATGATGTAGGATATATACCGGTGGTATGGTCGACAAAATAATCTGCAAAGCCATTTTTTTCTATTTCTTCAGGAGTTAAATTTTTAGTAAGCTGATAGACTATAGCTCCTATCATTTCCAAGTGCCCCAATTCTTCAGTTCCGATATCAGTCAAAATGGCCTTTAGTTCTGGATAAGGCATGGAAAATCTTTGACTTAAGTATCTAAGTGAAGCTCCAAGTTCACCATCAGGACCGCCATATTGAGTTATTATCAGTTTTGCAAGTGCCGGATTGGCGTTTTTTATATTTACGGGATATTGCAATTTTTTCTCATATACCCACATTAGCCATTCTCCTCCTCAGAGTTATTCCAAGGCCAAGGATCGGATATCCATCCCCAGCGATTATCTTCTATGCTTTTAGAAGTAATTGGTCCGTATTTTTCTTGATACTGTTTTCTGAGTTCTGCACTTTGTTCACGGTAATCATTTAGCTTTGCATTTACTTCTTGATCATCCGGATGAGTATCCATATATAAATTCAGTTCCACTACCGCAAAGTCAATTGAAGCAATGCGTTTCATCATAATTTCTTGTTCACTCACTTGATCCACCTACAGTTTCTCCTTCAAAAGGCTTGTTAAGTTCCGGGAACATTGTTCCTGTATTTATTCCTTGTTCTGCACTGTATACATTGTCTGCTATCTGATATGGAACATATGCCATCGCTACAACCGGATTTTCCGGAAGAGGTGTAATTCCATATTGTTTAGCTACCATGTGCATTATCGACTCGTCCATAAAAACACTCCCATCTTTTTTTGTTTGTGTATCTTTTGTGTACAATTTTATATTATGAATTATTTTTAGTATTTGTTAAAATATTATATTCTTCAGTATATAAGATCAATTTTAAAAATTTTGTAATGTAGGTTTTTAAATATAAAAAAGCCCGACAATACGTCGAGCCTGTAAGTAGTACATTCAAATAACTATTATCATGTTTAATTAGGGAAATTCATTTATTGATTTCTTCAAGGATTTTTTTTCTAAGGGTTTCTTTTCTTTTGTTCAGTTCACCTATGAGTTTATTAATCGTACCTTTTTTATCAGGGGTACTCAGAAGATAAGAATGGTATATTATATCTATATACTCACTATTTAGAACAAGACGATCTCCGAAACAGGAAGGGCGGTCCAGCGCATAGTGCGAAAAATTTGGTGCTTCTTGCTTTTGTTTTTTGTGAATTGTGCGTACAACGTGATGAGCTCTTTGGCTCCGTTCAATTAGTTTGTCCATCATGAATTTTTCTAACCCTGGCAACCATGACGTTAATAAATAGTTTTTGTACTGTTGATTGTTAGTTGATTGTTTTAATGCTTCCATGAATTCATCTAGATATACAAGTTGTTTATTTTCACTGATCCCCTCCACAATCGTCCAAATAGCAGCCCAGTTCTTTTGGAAATACGTATCTAAAGATTCTTTCACTGATGTTGAATCAAACTGAATATTCTGAGCTTTAGTATAGGCAATTTGATCATTTAAATTATTTGTAATCACACTTAATATTTCGCCATAGCGTTTTGCTTGCCAGATATCGCCGTTTTTAGAGCATGTTTTAACCATGTTCAAAAACGTGGAGTAATTTCTATTGAATTCTATAAGTTTTTTGTCAGTAGGCATAAAAATCATTCCTTTCTTGCTTATAATTAAATTTTTTAAATTAAAGCGAATGAATTTATTCGCTTGAAATGCATTTCAAAAAAATTATATACATACACAATATATAATGTCAAGTAAAATATTAAAATATAATAAATTTTAACAGTTTTATCAATACGTATATTTCATATGCTAAGTTTATTATATAGAGATCTAAATTTTGTTGTAGTTTTTGGTATAAAATATTCCTTTTTCATTTCTTCCATGCTAGCGCGACCACGCTGCGGTGGAGGCATATCGTCAAACTTTTTTGAAATTTCTTTAAAATCCTTCGCAGATATAGAGTATATACGAACTTTCTCTGGTCGGTTTCAATAATTTCTTTTACATCTTTCTCGTCAAATTACCACAGGCGCTATTGTCTATGCCAAAACGCTCCTATCATCATGGCTTTCTAGATGCAAACGCCTCCAACTTTTATCAGAATCATTAATCTCTTCGGAATAAATCATTAAAATCTTTCCTTTATCTTTATAATATAATATTTGCATACAAATAGATGTAGGCATATTACGTGTTATATATTATCTAAATAATAAAGTCGGTACATTTTTAATTATTTAAGAAAATTTTAATAGTTTTACTAAAGATTTAAAATGATTTCCTCTATCTTCGAAATTTTTGTAAAGGTCAAAGCTGGCGCATGCGGGGGAGAGAGCTACAATATCTCCCGGTTTGGCAATTTTATATGCTGTTTTAACTGCTTGATTCATAGAATCGGTTTTGATTATTTTGGGATTATCCCCTTTATAGTACTTTAAGCCTTTTATAGCGTTTTCTATTTTTTCTGATGTTTTTCCCAGTAAAATTAAATATGAAACTTTTTTTACAATTTCTTGAGCAAATGATTCAAATGATAAATTTTTATCATACCCTCCTGCTATTAATATTATTTTTTTGTCGAACAACGATAATATTCCTTTTACTGTACGATTAGGAGTGGAAGCTATTGAATCATTGTAATAGGTAACGCCGTCTATTTTTTCGACAAATTCTATGCGGTGTTCAACTCCATTGAAAGATTTGGCAACTTTTTTCATATTTTCAAATGATACAAATTCCGAAACTGCACTTATGGCTGCAAGGTAATTTTCTATATTATGAGTTCCAGGAATTTTTATTTCATCAGTGTTCATAACCACTTTATCGATTCCATGATTGGAAATTATTATGTTTTCATTTTTATCTTTCCAAACTCCGGTATTGAGTTTATTTGATATGCTGAAAAATAAAGTTTGTGCTCGTGTTATCTCTTTCATTGCTTTTGTTTTAGGATTGTCAAAATTTAAAACTGCTTTTGAAAATGCATTTTGGTGTAAAAGAATTTGTTTTTTTGCATCAATGTATTCTTCCATGTTTTTATGAACGTCAAGGTGATTTGGAGATATATTTGTTACTACTGCTATATCCGGACTTTTTCGCATGGAAATGAGTTGAAAACTTGACAATTCCACTACTGCCACGTCATCTTTTTCTATTTGTGACAATCTGGGCAAAAGAGGAAAACCTATGTTCCCTCCCAAATGGGTTTTTATTCCTTGTGAGTTTAACATTTCATAAATTAAAGTGGATACAGTTGTTTTTCCATCGCTTCCGGTTACACCTATTATGGTACAAGGGCATAAGTCAAAAAATATTTCCATTTCGGAAGTAACAATAGCTCCATTTTTTTGAGCTTTTGATAATTTTTCACATAAAAAATTCATACCCGGTGTTCTTATAATTATATCGTTTTGCTCATCCCAAACACTTTCGTCGTTCAGATAAAGGGATACGAGTATATTTTCCTTAAGTTGTTTTATTAAATTTTTATCTAAATTTTGTTCTTGCTTGGAATCATACACTTTGACTTTTAAGTTTTTGCTCGTAAGAGCGTTTATGAATGGAACGTTACTCCTTCCTATACCGCAAAACAATATTTTTTTATTTCTTATTTTTTCTATAAATTCATCGTAATTTTTATACACTTTTTATACCTCGAATTATTATTATTAACTACGATTTTACAATTTAATTAAAGATATGTCTACTTAAAGTTAAACGATTAATTTATATATTAATGTATTTGGTCTGAACATATCCTAAATTTCTGTTTTCTCCTATTACATACCAATTTTCCCATTGACTTACTATTTTAACTTTCGTATTTGCAGGCAAACTCCCTACAATTTCGGCTGTTTCGGAGGGGCGTTTTCTTATCGTTACATCAGATATAGTGACGGCTATATCTGATTTTTTGCACGGTACAAAAGGTAAACCAAAGTACTCTGAAAGAGACATTATTATGTTTTTTGCAATTTCTTCGGTATTTTCACGAAGCCAATTAATATCTTGCGTGCTGTTTTCGAATCCCATGCCTATAGTTACAGTAGGAAATGTTGAATTTTGTGTATTTCCCGATAATATTTTTACATCGAGCGGGTTATAGTATATATTGCCTAAATTTTTACTGAGTGTTGTTGCAAGACGTTTTGAGTCCGGATTTCCAGCGGTAAAAAAAATATATATTCCCTTGTCATCCGAAGGAATTATTCCCGGATTGCTGTTAGTTTTAAATACCATCTGAACTGTTTCAGAATAGTTATATTTAAATTTATTCATTTCCGGAGTAGGTTCATCCGAATAATTAATTCCGCTTAAATTTAAACATTCTTTTATTTCTGCTGCTATTAGTTTTACGTAATATTCATAATTTGAATTCAGGTTTTGGGTATCAAAATAAACAGTAAACATAATCAATCACTCCATTGGAAATTTTTTATTATTTATTTTTCCCACTTTGAAAAAAATTTTTTAGGTGGTACTTCCGGTGGGCGCAAGTATCTTCCTAGTCCAAATAAGCAATCAGGATTTTTTGTAATTGTATTTATTCTACTTTCACATATGAATGTAGCTTTAAATCCAAGTGATTTTACTATTTCTTCGGTACAGCTAGTGCAGGCTCCGAATGGATAAAAAAATGCGGAAGGTTTGAATCCTGTTTTTTCAAATATTAGATCTTGAGATTTTTCCAAATCTTTTGAAAGTTTGTTTTTATAATCTTCTTTCGATTCTCCTTTTTTTTGAGTGCATCCTACTCTTGGCTTTTTTGCCGAATGCATGTTATAAGTATGGTTTTGAATTTCTACAATACCCGAATTTGACATTTCTGAAATTTTCTCCCAGTTTGCATGAGCATATTCCGGCACCTCGTCTTTTATTGCCGAATATTTTTCTGCTTCTTTCGCAATAGGAGAGAAAACAAATTTTGCATTATACTTTTTTGCTAAAGGAAAAGCATAAAGGTAGTTATTATAAGCTCCGTCGTCAAACGTGAGTAAAATAGGTTTAGGTGGAAGTTCCTTTTTCCCTTCGGTATACTCTATCAAGTCATTTACGAGTATTGTGGTATATCCATTTGAATTTATGTATTTAAGGTCTTCTTCAAAATCTTTTTCTGATATTATAAATTTATTTTTTTTTGGATTTTTATGAATCATATGTTACATTATTACGGGATGTTTTATGCCGGTACTGCTTTCTTGTGACGGAGATGTTTTTTGTGAGTTGAATGATATGCAAAATATGGATATACTTAATATTATTGTGGCAATTAATGAAAAAACAATTTTATTTTTTAATTTTTCTTTTATATAGAGAGTAAAATGCATTATTTTTGTTCTCCGATACTTTTAATTTTATTTTAATAATATGGAAAAGTGTGGTTGGTTATTACGGATTTAAAAAATTACTTGACAGTTGAAACCAAATGAGGTACACTAATTTAAGGTGTAAAGTTAATTCGTTGACAGCTTGAAATTTTAGAGAGTATGTGGGCAACGTGGAAAAAAATATTAAAATACCGCTTCTCTTGGATTTTTATGGTAGTTTACTTTCCGAAACACAACGGGATTATGTTGATTATTACTATAACAAAGATTTGTCTTTGTCAGAGATATCAGATAATGTGGGGAAGAGTCGTCAGGGGATACTTGAGTGTATCAAACGTGCAGAGTCTATTTTGCTAAATGCTAATGAAAAACTTGGACTAATTGAGAAGGAAAAAATTTTTAAGAGCGACTTGTGTTGTGTTAAGGTTATTCTAAAAAATTTAAGGACCGAGTTGATTAACAGATGCGGTACGCATTTTGAAAAAAATTTTGAGGATGTTTTTAGTATTTTAGATAAATATAGTGATTAGTTTGATAATTTTGGGAGTAAGGTGATATTTTGGCATTTGAAAGTCTTTCTGAGAAAATTTCTGCGGCTTTTAAGAGACTTAAATCTAAAGGTAAGCTGACTGAAAATGATGTAAAGACATCTATGAGGGAAGTAAGGCTTGCTCTTTTGGAAGCTGATGTGAATTATAAAGTTGCTAAAGATTTTACCGATAAAGTAATTGAAAGGGCAATAGGCACTCAGGTTATGGAAAGCTTAACGCCCGCACAGATGGTTGTCAAAATAGTAAATGAAGAACTTATAAATTTGATGGGAGAGGAAAAAAATCAAGTAAAGTTTTCTTCTAAACCACCTACAATCATTCTTATGTGTGGACTTCAGGGTTCCGGAAAAACAACTCATAGTGCGAAGTTGGCTCTTAAGTTCAAGAAACAAGGGCACAGACCTTTATTAGTTGCGTGCGATGTTTATAGACCCGCTGCAATTAAACAGCTTCAAATTTTAGGAAATCAAATAGGCGTAGAAGTTTTTGAATTGGGGAATAAACCTCCTAGAGAAATTTCTCAAAAATCTGTTTCTTATGCCAAAGATCACGGAAATGACGTTATAATCGTGGATACTGCCGGTCGTCTACATATAGATGAGGATTTGATGAATGAGCTCAGAGATTTAAAATCTGTTTTAAATCCTCAGGAAATTTTACTTGTAGTTGATGCCATGACTGGTCAAGATGCCGTTAATGTTGCCAAGTCGTTCAATGAATTATTGGATGTCACCGGTGTTATACTTACCAAACTTGATGGAGATACCAGAGGCGGTTCGGCTCTATCGGTAAAATCGATAACAGGTAAACCTATAAAATTTATAGGTACGGGTGAAAAGCTTGAAAATTTGGAAGATTTTCATCCGGATAGAATGGCTTCCAGGATTTTGGGAATGGGCGATGTTCTAACTTTAATAGAAGATGCTGCGGCGAACTTTAATAAAAAAGAAGATGATTTAAAAAATCAAATGCTCCAGATCAAAAAAATGGGTCCTCTAAAGTCAATTTTGACTAAGCTTCCGGGCATGGATAAGCATCTTAAGGACGTGGACATAGATGACAAAATTATGGACAGGACATATTCTATAATTTTATCAATGACAAATGAAGAAAGAAAAAAACCAAATATAATAAATCCTTCACGTAAAAAAAGAATTGCAAATGGAAGTGGTGTGAAAGTCGAAGATGTGAATAGACTTTTAAAACAGTTTGAACAGATGCAAAAAGTTATGAAAAGATTCAAAAAGGGTATACCGGGATTTAGATTTCCCAAATTTTTCAAATAGTGTATATTTTTTAAATATATAAAAATAATTAAATTTTAATTTTGGAGGAAAAGGAAAATGTCAGTAAAAATAAGACTTCGCAGAATGGGAGCACATAAGAAACCTTTTTATAGAATAGTAGTTGCAGATTCCAGGTCACCTCGTGATGGAAAATGCATAGAAGAAATAGGTTGTTACAATCCTATGGTTAATCCCGAGTATATAAAACTTGATATGGATAAAGTTAAAAAATGGATTTCAAATGGTGCACAACCTACAGATAGGGTGCGAACTATCATAAATAATATCAAAAATTCAAATAAGGAATCCGTCCAAGCTTAGAAAAACCAAAAGGGGAACTTTTTATAATGGATGATTTAATCGAAAATTTATTGAGAGTTATAGTATCTAGGCTTGTCATTAACAAAGAAGCAGTTAAAATCGAGAAAGATAATTCCGCCAGAGATGGATTTGTTGTTTACAGAGTTATTGTTGATAACGAGGACATGGGAAGAGTCATAGGTAGAAAAGGGCGTACCGCTAAGTCTATCAGAAGTATAGCTATAGCTGCCGCCGTAAAAAATAAGATTAAAATTGCTGTAGAAGTCGGTTAATACTTAAATTTTTAAGTGCGTTCGGTGTATTTTATCCGAGCGCATTATCTGTCAGTCAGAGGTGAAAAAGTGAAAAACAAAGAATATTTATGTATTGGTAAAATAGTTGGAACAAGGGGGATACACGGAGAAATTAAAGTGGAACCTTGGTGTGATTGTCCCGAAAATTTTTATGATATAAAGAATATTTATATTGATATTAATTCTGAACCTTTAAACGTAACAAATTTGAGGGTTCATAAATGCCAAGTTTTATTGTCGATAGAAGGTATTGATTGTAAAAATTCAGCTGAAATTTTACGTGGTAAACATCTTTATGCCTATAAAAAAGATATACCTCTTGAGGAAGGAAGGTATTTTATAGAAGATTTAAAAGGATGTACTGTTTTCCACTCTGAGAGCGGTATTGAATTAGGAATATTAAATGATGTTTTTAACACAGGAGCCAATGATATTTATTCAATAGTCAATTCGTCAAAAGAAGAATATTTGGTACCTATAATTGATGGAACAGTAAAAGAAATTAATATTGAAGAACGTAAGATAATAATTAACCCTATTCGAGGGATATTTGATGAGTAACATTCAGATAGATATTATGACCTTGTTCCCGGAAATGTGTGAAAGTTTTTTATCAGAAAGCATAATAGGAAGGGCTATAAAAAATGGATATCTCGATATAAAATGTCACCAAATTCGTGATTTTGCGTACGACAAACATAAACGTGTCGATGATACTCCTTATGGAGGAGGAAAAGGCATGATTATGAAAGCAGAGCCGATATATTTGTGCTTTGAAAATATCTGCAAGATGAGAAAGTGTAGACCTAAAGTTGTATATATGTCTCCGAAAGGTAAGGTACTTACTCAAGATTTAGCAAAAAAATTTAAAGAAAATTCAAATTTAGCCATACTTTGCGGTCACTATGAAGGTGTTGATGAGAGAATTTTGAATGAAATTGTGGATGAGTATATTTCTATTGGAGATTATGTCTTAACCGGTGGAGAGCTTCCGGCTTTGGTTTTTGTAGACGTTATTTCACGCATGATTCCGGGCGTTTTATCAGAGGATATATGTTTCGAAGAAGAGAGCCATTATAATGGAATGCTGGAATATCCTCAATATACAAGACCTTACGAGTGGCATCAAAAAAAAGTTCCGGATGTCCTTATTTCAGGTCACCATGCAAATATAAAGCTCTGGAAAAATAAAATGTCTTTGGAAGAAACAAAAAAATATAGGCCTGACCTTATAAATAAAGTATAGTGAAATCGACAAATTGATAAAAATTTTATTAAATGTAAATACTGTACAAAAAAGAAAAGTGTTTTTGGCAATATAAACAATCCAACTATATTTATAATGCTTTTAGTATACAATGATTATAAAAAAATTATTTTTTATTGACTAAAATGATAATTGTGATATAATATACTAACACTAGTTGATTTTATAGAAATTAATATCAAAGATTTTAAAGTAAGTAAAGGAGAAGGGTATTATGTATATTAAAGAAGTAGTAGTTCAAAATCAGGTGGGGCTCTATGCAAGACCGGCAACTTATTTTATCCAGAAGGCAAATGAGTTTCAATCATTAATTTGGGTTGAAAAAGAAGAGCGAAAAGTAAACGCAAAAAGCCTTTTGGGAATACTTTCACTCGGAATAATAGGTGGAACTACAATAAAAATAATTGCTGATGGAGTAGATGAAGAAGCAGCAGTAAATCAATTGGTTCAAATGGTAGAATCGGGATTTTCTGTAGAGACCGAAGAAATGGTTATACCCAAATCTTCACCAGAGAAGATTTCCAATTAAGTGTATACATTTGCATAAACTTGATTTATAGTTTAAGAGCGGTTTTTATATTTTGCGTATAATTTCTCCGGAATTTTTAAGTATTGAATTTGCGCTTATCGTTCCTCGAACCATAGAAGTGGGGTAGATAGACGCATTTTTTCCTATTATTGTTCCTGGATTTAAAACCGCATTGCATCCTATTTCTACGAAGTCGCCGACAACAGCACCGAATTTTCTTAGTTCGGTGTTTATTTTTATGTTTTTATACTTTACAGAAACATTAGTTTTATCAGATTTTACATTTGAAATTATTGCTCCCGCTCCTAAATGCGAACGATATCCGAGAATAGAGTCTCCGACATAATTAAAATGTGGAATCTGAACATTGTTAAATATTATAGAATTTTTTACTTCAGTTGAATTACCTACTACACAATTTTTTCCAATCACAACACTCCCACGTATGAAAGCGCAGTGCCTTATTTCTGAGTTTTCGTCAATTATAGTTGGTCCTAAAATACACGAGCTTGGAGCGATGTAAGATGTTTTAGATATCCAAACATTTTCTTTTATTTCATCAAATTTGTCTTTAGGTAAATTTTTGCCAATTTCTAATATATAATTTTTTCTCATAGGAAGTACTTCCCATGAATAATAAATCTCTTGAAAAAGATTTTCAACGCAAGTTTGGGATAAGTCTAAAAAATTTTTGTAAAAAAATGTTTTTTCTTTCATAAAAAACGAGCAACTAAATCTTTAGATTTTTTCTAAAAACTCAATTGCTCTCCTCCTTGATACAATATTAAATTTTTACTTGGGCAGACGGAAAAGTAATAATAAATTCTGTACTTTCTCCTGGATAGCTATGAACTTTTATATTTCCGTTATAAGATTCCACAATATCTTTAGCTATGGCAAGACCCAACCCGGAACCTTCTATCCCAAGTCTCTGAGAGTTTTTAGCTCTGTAATATCTGTTAAAAATTTTGTCAATTTCATCTTGAGATATACCTATACCCGTATCTTTTATTTTTACAACAACTTGGTCTGACTCATCTTGAATATCTATAAATACTTTTCCTTTTTCTTTATTGTATTTAATTGCATTTTCAATTATGTTAGTCAAAATTCTTGCAACTTTTATTTCTGGCATAGAAACATATACATTTCCGGAGCTTGTATTCAAACTTATGCTTACACTGCTTTTTTCTGCTAATGGAGACAATGATTTTATATATTTATGGATCTCTACATTTATATTACATATATCTTTGTTTTTTTCTATAGATCCCGACGTAGAGTTTTTGGACGCATAAAGTATATCATTAACCATTTTTAGAAGACGATTAGACTCGGAAGCTATTATATCATAAAATTCTTGAGTTGTTTTTTGGTCATGTGTATTTATTTTTAAAAGTTCAATAAATCCTATTATGGAAGTTATAGGAGTTTTTAGATCATGGACAATTCCTCTTATATTAGTTATATCAATATCATTATTCATAATTTTTAAACCGCCTGTGATGGAGTCACATTTTCTACTTTATTGTTATTTTTAAAAATTTCATCTTCAGACGCAAATCTGTAACCGACACCTCTTACAGTTAAAATGTATCGTGGGTTTTCAGATTCATCTTCAATCTTTTTACGAAGATACCTAATGTGCACATCTACGGTTCGAGCATCTCCACAAAATTCAACATCCCAAACTTTCTCCATGAGTTGATCTCTGTTAAGAACTCTTCCTTTACTCAGTATTAGAGATGTAAGTAAATCAAATTCTTTCATTGTGAGGTCTATTAAATTTCCGTTTTTCATAACGGTTCTTCTAGCGAGATTTACAGTTATTTCTCCGCAAGTTACAATATCATTGTTAGGGTTGGTAATATTGGAATATTCTTTTCTTCTTAAAAGTGCTTTTACTCGGGCGCATAATTCTTTAAAGCAAAATGGTTTATTTATAT
>CAMEMA010000004.1 GCA_945926705.1 uncultured Clostridia bacterium | reverse complement strand
TACAATTGTCAAGAGTGGTAAAGAGTACTACATTATTGCTGACGTATTAAAAGAAAAAGTAATGCAAGCTGCAAATATTGAAAACTATGAAATTATCGGCAAAGTTTTAGGTTCAGATTTGGAATATATGCAAGCTCGCCATCCGTTTTTAGAAAGAAATTCACTTGTAATAGTTGGAGATCACGTAACCACCGAAAGCGGTACAGGTTGTGTTCATACTGCTCCAGGTCATGGAGCGGAAGATTTTGAAGTTTGCAAAAATTATAAAGATTTACCGGTTATAGTTCCTGTTGACGGAAAGGGTGTACTGACCTCTGAATCGGGAAATTTCGCAGGTCTTGATATACATAAAGCCGGAAAAGAAATATATGAATATCTTAAAAATACAGGATATTTATTTGCGTCAAAAACTTTTGATCATCAGTATCCGCATTGCTGGAGATGTAAATCTGAAATAATTTTTCGAGCGACAGAACAATGGTTTTGTTCGGTAGATAACTTTAAAAAAGAAGCTTTAAATGCTGTAGAAACAGTCAACTGGAACCCAAAGTGGGGAAAAGAACGCATGATTTCAATGATTAGCGAACGAAAAGATTGGTGTATTTCTAGGCAAAGGGTTTGGGGAGTTCCTATCCCGATTTTCTTTTGTAAACATTGCGGAAAAGAACTTATAGATGAAAATATAATAATGAACATTGCTGATATTTTTGAAAAAGAGGGCTCTGATTCATGGTTTATACATGAAGCAAAATATTTTTTACCTAAAGATATTAAATGCGAGAGTTGCGGAAATCAAGATTTTGAAAAAGAAAAAGATATAATGGATGTATGGTTTGATTCAGGTACATCTCATAGTGCTGTGTGCGATGCACGTAAAGACTTGAAATTTCCGGCAGACCTTTATCTTGAAGGTGCGGACCAATATCGAGGATGGTTTCAGTCATCAATTTTAACATCTGTTGCTTCCAAAGGTTGTGCTCCTTATAAAAATATAGTTACGCATGGATGGGTTGTTGATGAAGAGGGCAAAAAACAATCTAAATCACAAAATAACGGAGTAAATCCTGCTAAAATTGTGAAACAGTACGGAGCAGACGTTTTAAGACTTTGGGTTTCTTCGGCTGATTACCATTCTGATGTAAAAATGTCTAATGAGATACTTAAACAGCTTAGTGAATCATATAGAAAAATACGCAATACGGCTCGATTTATAATAGGTAATTTGTATGATTTCAATCCTGATAAAAATATATCTGATTTAAAAGATTTATATGGCATAGATAAATGGGCTTTGTCAAAATTAAACGAACTTATAAATAAAGTCAAAAATGGATATGAAAGTTTTGAATTTTACGAAGTATATCACGCAGTTCAAAAATTTTGCATAGTTGATATGTCTAATTTTTATCTTGATGTACTTAAAGATAGGTTATATGTTGAAAAAAGTAATGGTATTGAGCGTCGCACAGCACAAACTACTATTTATATAATTTTAGATGCTCTTGTGAAGATGATAGCGCCGATACTGTCTTATACATCGGAAGAAATCTGGAAACATATGCCTCATTTTGAATCCGATATAACTGAAAGTGTATTTTTAAATGATATGTCCAAAAACATTAATGTAGAGATTACAGATAAATTTATTGAAAAATGGGATAAAATTCATAAAATATGCAACGACATAAAGAAAATACTTGAAATTCAAAGAAAAAATAAAGTTATTGGCTCTTCTCTTGAAGCGAAAGTTTCAATATATTGTAGCGGTGAACTCTTTGAATTTGTAAAAGAAAACCAAGAAGATTTGCAAAATGTTTTGATTGTTTCTGAGATAGAGATTTTTGAAGATGGTGTCGGAGATTACAAAGCAGAAGAAATTGAAAATCTTTCGGTAAACATAAGTCATTCAAAATATAAAAAGTGCGAACGTTGTTGGACTTACAGCAGCACAGTCGGTCAAGATTCTTCAAATCCTAAAATATGTAAAAGATGTATTGAAGTTTTAAATTAAAAATGAATAGAGCAAAGAGTGATAAATTAATTGCTCTTTGCTTTTTAAACAGGATTGAGTTTTATGATTTTATTTTATATATTTGTATTTTCGATTCCTTTGATAGATAGTTTAATTAAATATCACATTCGTGAGAATTTTACAGAAGGAATTAATTATGATACATTATTACCATTTTTAAAGGTGACTTATTTGAAAAATTTTGGAGCTGCATTGGGGATTTTTCCGGGAAAACTTTATTTTTTGGAGATATTTTCATTTTTGTTAATGGCATCACTAATTTATTTAATATTTTTTAAAAAAATAAAAGATAAATTATTTATTCTGTCATCGGCATTTGTAATAGGAGGGGGAATAGGAAACCTTTTGGACAGAATTTTTTTAGGATTCGTGACTGATTACATTCAAATCACATTTTTTAAACCTGTTTGCAATATTTCCGATTATTTCATAACTTTGGGAGTATTGATGATGGCTATTTATATTTTTAAGAGTGACCAAGAAAATGTTGTTACACAACAGACAAATAATTTTTAATTTCATGTTCTGTTTGATTACAGTTTAAATATTTTGAAGAGTATAAAATAAATCCATCATAACCCAAACTTCTCAAAATTTGTATTTCATTTTTTATTATGTCATTTTTATTTTTCCATGTATTTTTATCTAAGTCGGTTCCAATTTTATAAAGAGCTAATCCACTATAAATTTTTATCTCAGGATTTTTCTCAATACTTTTCCATTCTTTAGCAGTTTTTTCAAAAGGCATTTCATTAAAATCAATACTCCAGTATACCTGAGGGCAAATATAATCTACATATCCTTTTTGTGAAATCCAAAGTTTTACATCAGCTCCAACTTCATAGCATTTGGATATAATTCCGGGAGGAGAAATTCCAAATTGGATAGTAGAGTTAGTCTGTTTTATTATTTGATATGTCTTTTGTATTAGCTCATTTATATTTTTTTGTCGCCATTCATATTCTGTCATTGGATTTTTTTCAGTTTTGACGTATTCCTCAAATGAACTGTCGCAACTTATAATATCCTTTTTTGGAGGGTAAAAATAATCATCAAAATGTATTCCGTCTACATCATAATTTTCTATAATCTCCTTTATACCGTCAATTATTAAATTTTGAACTTCAACAAAACCGGGATTATAATAAATCCCTTCTTTGTGATTGAGTGTATATTTTTCTGAGTTTAATTTGAAATATGGATTTTTTTTGCTCAGTTGAGATGGAACGGTTTTTGACTTTACCCTTAAGGGATTTATCCATGCATGAAATTTTAATCCGTTTTTGTGTGATTCTTCTACCATGTACTTTAGTGGGTCGAATGATATTTCTGAATCTTGTGTACCGGTAAATATGTGTGACCACGGAAATATTTTCGAGGGGTAAAGTGCATCACTATGCGAACGTACATGCACAATTAAGGTGTTAATTTTGTTATGTTTAGCTTGATTTATTATGGCATTAAATTTATTCTCAAACTTTTTTTGAATGTCTTCAGTTGAATTTAATTCTAAATCTATGTATGGTACCCAGACTCCATGCATTTCTTCTTCGATATTATCTGAAGAAATCTTAGATGATTCAGATACTTCTATTCTTGAATTTAAAGCAGGGGAATCATTTTTTTTATTTAATACCTTTATAAATTTGCACAAAGCAAATGATACAATCATAAAAGAAAGAGGAAATAATGCTGTTAAAAATTTTATACTTTTCTTAGAATTCACTAAATTCACCTTATACTATAATCTTAGTTTATCTATAGTTTCGGAAGGAGTCGAAGAGTTGAAAATACAAGTTCCGGAAACACAAATATCTATTGGATAATTTTTTACTTCATTTATTGTGTCAAGATTGATTCCTCCATCTACTTCTATTAATAATTTTGTATTGTCGGTAAATTCTTTTATTAATAATGATTTTTTTAATTGTTCACACATAAATTTTTGTCCTCCAAAACCCGGTTCTACGGTCATTATTAGGACTAAGTCTATATATTCCAAATATGGGAAAATAACTTTAGCCGGTGTATTTGGTTTTAATGAAATACCGACTTTTTTACCTTTATTTTTAATTTTTTCTATCGTATGCATAACATCGGAGTCAGATTCTATGTGAAATGTTATAATATCAGCTCCGACATCTGCAAATGATTCTATATATTTTATAGGATTACTTATCATTAAATGCACATCAAATGGCAATGAACTTTTACTTCGGAGCGATTTAATTATATCTGCTCCAAAAGATATATTAGGGACAAAGTTTCCATCCATTACATCCATATGTACCATGTCGGCATTTTTAATTTTTTCAATTTCTTTTCCCATTTTGGAAAAATCACATGCAAGCATAGAAGGTGATATTTTCATGATTTTGTACGATAAAAAATCGTTTTCAACTACCCTTCTGTTAATAAATTTTTAATACAATTATATTAACCATGTGTCTAATTGTCAAGAAGTTACATATATTATATAAGAACATGATTGTAAATATTGTCGAAACATCAAACGCAATTGTGTTCGAGATATAAAAACATAAGGGGTTGATAAAATGAAGGTAGATAATACAAAGCAATGTGTTTGCGGAAGTTGTACTGCAAGTAGTATAATTTGGAGTATAATAGGTGGGATTATATCAGGTGTACTTTTTTATCTAGGATATATTACTGCTGTAACAGTAGGTATATGGGTTGCTTTTGGAATAGCTGCTTTTTCCTTAATTTTCGTCTTAATGAGTGTGTTTTTTAGTTCATGTAGTGAAGAATGTGCTAAGTTTACGCACTGTTTAAGAAAAAGTTTAAAATGTTTACTTATTGGAATCATTGGCACAATAGTGTTAACGATAGTTGCATTATCAATTTCTCTTGCTGAGGGCAATGCCATATTTGCCATTATTGTCGGATTGGTAGTACTTTTCTTCATAATTTTAATTTCAACTTTGGTAAATTTCTTGAAATGTGTTATGAAGCAAGCATAATAAATTAATATTAAGTATCGTTAAGTACCCAAAAGGGTATTTGGCGATATTTTTATTTAATTTAATATGTTTCATATTTCTATATATTCTTTTATAAAATCAAAATTTAATTTAATATAACGATTAGATTGAATTACAATGACACTTTATGTCGAATAAATTCCGATAATGTATTATCATACGAAACATATCCAAACTAGTTTCGTAAATTTTTGGGTATATTTCGTTGAACAACATTATATATAGCAATAGAATAATTTTTAGCGGAAGTAAACTAAGAAATGGGGAAATAATAATGAACGTAAAAAACATTTACGAAAAATCGTTGCATTGTATGGGTGATAAAATTATTCACTATGACATTTGCGAAAATGCAGTTGACAACACTATACACTACGGGATACAGATTTCTGATAAGGTAGGCGATGAAAGCAGGAAAGAAATTATTAATGATATATCTCCTGATAAAAATTTAGTCTGCAATTTGATAGATTATCTTTTTGAAAACACTATAGATGTTACGCATTTTAAAGATGTTGTTGAAGATTATCTTTTAATGTGCGAAAACGTGTGAATAACTTATTCAGTATATTTAAAAATTATAAGTTGGATAATGTTTCTGTATAAGAAATATTATTCGATTTATTTTTGTACAAATATAATATTGAATGTCTCGATTAAAATCATTTTTCATGCTTTATAATAAGATTATATAATAATTGACAAAAACACTTGACAAATTATATAATATTATGTATAGTATTAATGTGCATCTAAATTAAATTTATCTAGCTTGTACAATTAATCTTGATTGGTGTGTTGTTTAGATAATAGTTATTAATTATCTTCTAAAATTCTAGAAATATTATTTGCTCCTAAAGCTTCAATTGTGCGCCCTTCTTTTCTGAGATTTCGACCAAGGGCTGCATTTGCTATTTCAATTAATGCCGTTGCTACCGGTGTTTTTATATTCAAGTGCAACCCAAGAGATTCAAGCATAACCAAACCTTGAGGTACATCTTCCGAAATATATCTTGAATCTACTTCCGTTGGACCGGGAACCGCAGTAGGGCGCAAAGCATACCACATAAAAACTTCTTTTGCGCTTCTGGCATCGTTGGGACTGTTTCTTGCTTTGCACGCATCGACATAAGCCAGTGGCTCAAATCCTAATTTTTTAAGGATATTAATTTTTTCTTCATCAAGTTTTTCTAAAATATTCCAAACACTGGGAGTAAACACTTCATGGTACATAACATAGTTGCCATTAGTTTTTTCGATTCTCGGAATACTCATTATTGCTCCTACAGTGTGTACTATTAAATTTGGATTATGTAGTCCTGCTTCGACAACAGAAGATAGATATGAAAATGGATATCCGATTTTATCAAGAGTTTCAATTGCTTTTTGCTTTTTATTGCGAGGAAATATACCAATAGGGTTATTTTTATTTCTAAACGATACTTTAACTGTTCCCGGATTTATAATTCGACAATCTATAAATGAACTTTCTGCTTCTGCAATAATTAAATCTTGTCTTACATTATGTTTTAAAGCAAGAGCTGTGGAAAGATAACCGGGATTAAATAATAATATTTGTTCAGGTCTTAGATAAGGTATTATTTTTTGTATTAGCTGTTCATGATAGCTTGATTGTATGTAGACTATAATAACCTCTGAGCCTGATAAAAGAGATAAATCGGTGGTAATGGTTTTGATAAATGTTGTTTTAGTTATGTTATCTTCGATGAGAGAGATTTTTCCGTTATTTTTTTTCAGATATTCAAAATTTTTATTGTGCATAGAATTTGAAGTTTTGATCAAAGTTACATTATGACCTTTTAAAGACATATCTGCAGCTACTGCACATCCTCCATTTCCAGCACCTAACACAGCTATATTCACTAAATTTTTACCTCCTTGTTATTCTATAGTGTTTTAAGTACAAACATATTATATATCAACAATATTTTAAATTAAATATTAAAATTTATTTTGAAGGTATAAATTTTATAAATTGTATAAAAAAGTTAAAATTTGTATTCTTTATCCCATATTCCCAAAGTACTGCAAATTTCTGAAAATATTTCATTATCCCTTTTATCTATATCTTTTAATTTCCATTCACTTTTATTCGAATGTCCCATTTGATTTGTAATAACAATTTTAGATTCCGAATATTTTTCTTTCTTTTTTCTAAAGTATCCATTACCGGCTTGGATATTTAATTTTTTTTCAAGAGGAAGTTTATTTCCGATATGCTCTATTTTTTCTTTTATAATATCTTTTTTAACATTTAAAAAATAAGAATTTGCATTTTTATGAGGTAATATATGTTCTATTTCCCATTTTTCAGGCAAAAGATTGTCTTGTTTATTGTATGATAAAATTTTTAATACCATTTGCACTATATAACGACTTGGGACTTTAAAATTTTCTTCTAAACCGGATATATCGTCTTTTTTAAAATTAAATTTAGGCGTAGGTGATTCCGTAATACTTACGTTTAATTGCAAAATTTCACTTTTAACAGCATTTATTGTAGGTTTTATTAAATATTTTATCAGTAGTACGGAAATTAATTTACGTATAAAAACTAAAAATTTTTTCTCAAAATCATTTCTAGATTTATGAGTAAGGTAATATATTACGATAGGATATTTCCAAAATTCATTTGGATATGAACTTAATATATCAAGGGCTTGCAAAATTTTATTATTTTTACTCCATTTTTCCGATTCAATAATTTCTCTTTTATTTACCACAGCCCATATATTTAAAATTTCATTTAAATTATCCATTAGATTCTCATCATATAATCTTGAAAATTTGTCTGCGTAATAATATTTTCTAAGTCCGGGCGTAGTTGTCTGACTATCTCTCTCATTTGCTCTGAGGAAAAACATATAGTAATAAAATAGCTGTTGTATACTCTCATTAACGTCTTTTGCTCGGTCATCTAAATCTTTCCATTTGTTAATGAACTGTTTCTTTTTGTCAGAATCACTATTGTTATTGTATATTTTGGCTTTAAAAATATCTGAGTCAGATAAAGCTAATCCTCTGTCATTTAGAGTAGAAAAAATAGTTAAAGCAGTGTCTTGATTATCTGCTTCAATGGGTAACACAATTGCTTGTTTCAATACAGCGTATATAAAATCGTAAATTGATAATGGATATTTTTCTGAGTATTCATCGAACATTTCTTGAAAAATTTTATAATTTTTTGAATAATTATCTTTAGCATCTGAAATTGATTTCCCTGTTTCTAATATATCTTTTAAAATATTATTGCCTTCGTTACTTATCACACGAGACTCTAGCAATATTTTTTTGTAATTTGTTATAAATAGCTCTTAACAATAAAAATAGAGATGTTATCCTCTGTTGACCATCAATTATTTCTTGTTCATTGTTTTCGTTTTCATAAGATACTATACTTCCCAAAAAATATGTACCATTTCTATTGCATCCGCCAGTAGTGGAAGCAAATTCCCATAAATCTTCAAATAAAGTTTCAACTTGTGCAGCAGTCCATGCATAAGGTCTTTGGTACTCCGGAATCACAAAAAGTTTTTCTTTACCACTTTCCAAAAATTGTTTTACATTTTGTTTATTAACACTTATTGTTGTAGACATTGTGGAACACTCCTTTATATTGAATACAGTATTATACATAATAATTATAAACAAGTGTAACATTTTTATTGTTTATATTCAATTACTATATAAAATTAATTTGTGTAGTAGTTTAAATATATTTTTTTAAATTAAAACGATTTTATAAAGCTTATAATATTTTTGAATGTGGTTTATAAAAAATTTAAAAATTACAGTTTTTGGTAAACCAATAGAATTATGAAAAAATAACTATGTAAAATTATTATCATAAACTATCTGCCTAAAAATTAAAAAATTATTTAAAATTTATGTATATTGAAATTTGTCGAATTTTATATATTAGTTTCAAAATCCAAAAATTAGTCAATATATTTTATCATTAATTTTTTAAAATAGGTATTTGCTAATAAATTTTTTTAAAAAATAGCTTAACTTTTTTGTTATCACTATATTGACAAATCTTAAATTTATATGCTATATTAGTCCTGAAATATATAATTAAGGAGAATATTAAAATGTCAATTGGTCAAAGAATTCGTTTTTTTAGAAATTTAAGAGGTATGACTCAAAAGTATCTCGGTATTCAAGTGGGATTTCCAGAAAAGACAGCTGATATTCGAATTGCACAATATGAATCAGGTTCCAGGACTCCAAAAGCTGATTTGTCTAAAAATTTTGCAAAGATATTCGGTATTTCTCCAAGTGCGCTTACCGGACCAAATATTGATACCTATGAAGGTTTAATGCACACTTTGTTTGTTTTAGAAGACTTATACGGATTAAAAGTTACGGAATTGGACGGTGAAGTTTGTTTACACTTGGATAAAGGTATGAATAAGAATTATACCATAATGCTGGATATGATTAGTAATTGGCAGAAACAGTCACAAAAACTAAGAAATGGCGAAGTTACCAAGGAAGAATACGATGATTGGCGCTATAATTATCCTAAATGTGAGCAAACTTCAAAGTAAGTAAAGGTAATATCCATTTAAAGCTAAAAATCCCTCTATTTATAGATAGAGGGACAATTTTATTGTTTTTGAGTAATAAAAGGGTGTTTTGAAGCTTGTTCCACACTTAAGCGATTGCTTGAGCGAACACACTTTTGCACAAAATCAAGAAGATTTCTTTCTTGTTCATTATCCAATTCAAGTTGTTGAATATTTTCATTTTTTAACTTATTTATTTTACTCTTAAGCTGACTGGCATCATTAATTTCTCCCTTATCCTTAAGATACAAAAAATAGATGGTTGCTCCCAACGAAAATGTATCAGCTTTTTCTCCGTAATTTTCAGGCAGTTTTTTACCAAAATTTTCAATTTCAGGAGCACAATATTCCGGTGTACCTCTGCGCTTTGGATCTGTATCTTCTATAACTTCTGATCCAAAAAATTTATCGTCAATATAGGTTGTGAGGCCAAAGTCACCTAATTTATATTTTCGAGTACCATCAACTATTTTATGAAATAATATGTTTTCAGGCTTTATATCAAAATGAGCTAAACCTTCTTTTCTCATCGTACTCAATGCTTTTAATGTAGAACTTGCTATCCTTCTATATTCTTTTAAATTAAGTCTTTCCAGCGATGAAACATCTCCGTCCATTAATGGGTACTCAACAGCTTGTATCTCTACAACTTTTGTAATTTCTTTTCCATTCTTGTCTTCTGTCTTTACATCACACTTCATCTTTATCAATTTTGGACCTACTAAATGGTTGTGGTATTTTTTTGATCGTTGTACCAATGAATCCGAAAATTTGAACATATTATATTTTGATATATCTAAAGGTTTAATTTTTTGCACTGCTTTAGTACCTGTAATTTCCCATTCCTTTGATTCCGTATTGGTAGTTGTTATAAATTTTACAGCAACTGGTTTGCCTTCAGAGTTTTTACATTTGAAGACTTCGCCAACATTTCCTTTGCCTAAAGAGCCCTCGAAATCCGTATATCCATGGTTTTCTAAACTTTCTTTTGCTTCCTCTTCGGATATACTCATTTTATTACACTCGCCTTTTACTATAGTATAGAATGATTATAGCTTTATAAATATATTATGTCAATAACGATTTGTAAAATAATTTATTTTATCTAAAATTATATATTGGTATTTTTAGAGTATTAATATATTATTAGAAAAAAATTAGAATAAAGCTCACTAAAAATAGAGACTGGTTTTAATTGCCAATCTCTTTGTATTTAATAAATATTAAAATTAAGTGTTAAATTAATGATTTATAATTTTATTAATTTTACTATTGTTTTTGAAAGTATAATTTCTGGATTTAAGTTAATTGATTTAAGTTCTAAATCTGCTTGAATCAAATATTTCAATGAATTTTTTATTTGAATTAAACTTATATTTTTACATGTTTTTATGGAATTTTTTATTTTAAACTCTTTGTTTTTGTAGTCATAAATTTCAAATATTTTTTTTATGGGTATTTCTTCTGCGTCAAATATTTTAGCTCTAAATAAGTCTATATAGTTTGAAATTATTATTGAGATAAGTACTATCGGTTCTTCGCCTTGAAGCAATAGTTTTGATAATAATGTTAAAGATTTTGATAAATTTCTGGATTGGATTGCTTTTGGAAGTTCAAATATATTTATTTTATCATTGTATTTTATCAAAGCTTTCATCGAATCTTCAGTTATAGTATCGGAACTTTCCAATTCACATATCTTCTGAAGTTCATTTCTTATGGAATTTATGCTTTGATTTGAACATAATTCTTTTATTTTTGTTGCGTAATACATGGATAAATTTTTTCCGTAATTTTCTTTAGCCAAGTTAATAAGCTCTTCTTCTAAACATATATCTTTTTTTGAAAAATCGCAAACTATGCCCTTTTTTAGAAAGATTTTTTCTATCTTTTTTAGTTTAGTAATGTTTTTCAAATTTTCTGTTTTTGCTATTTGTGAAAATATTAAATATGTGAATTCTGGTAATTCATTGAGGATTTCTAAAAAGTTATAAATTTCTTTATCTTCCCACGTTTCTAAAGGTAAATTATGTAGTATTATTAATTTTGAGTCTGTAGTTACCGGAAATGTTTCTGAAGATAATATCAATTTTTCTAATGTTATACTTTCTTCATTGAATAAATTTAAGTCAAAATCGCTATAGTTGTTTCCTAAAATTTTGTGTTTTAGCAAATTTTCAGATGTATTTATTAAATATTCCTCACCTTGTAAGAAATATATTTTAGATATTTTATTTGATGAAATGTATTTTTCAAATTCTGAATAATTCAGTTTAGACATATTTATTTCAGCCTTCCTATTTGATATTTTTCCTTTTCATAAAGATTGATATATAAAGCACCTTGATATGCAAGGGAATAAAGGCTGGAATTATAATTTGTAAGTTTATAAATACCTATTTTTGTTCTATTTTGGTCTGTGCTAAAAATTATATTTTTCGATTTTATTTTTTGACAATCAAAAGGAATACCCGAAAGTATTAAAAAATCACATTTGTTCCAACTTTTAGGCAATAAGTTTACGTTTCCTCCATTAGGAAATACTAAAAAACTTCCGTATGGCGAATTTATTTTTATAAATATTTTATTATCTTTTTGAATTATTTCGGACGACATTTTATTCCAAAATTCAGAGACTATATTATTTTTAAAATATACTATTTTCATATCTTGAGGCAATTCTTTTAAATAGTCTTCATCTATAACATTTTCTTTGATGTAAGATATAATATTTTGAGGATTGTAGTCTTTAATAATATCTTTTATTACGGGTTTTTTAGTGCTGTCGGTTGAGGATATGTACATGTAGTCAGGTCGATATATGTTCCATTTAGAAAAATAATTTTGAATATTTTCAATGTTTGTATTTTCTTTCAGTTGCAAAAAAACTGCATGATGTCGATTTTGGGATATAACCATAGCTATTCCGTCACCGCAAGGAGCCATAGAAATAAGGGTGGTATTTTTATTTTGAATTTGATATGAAAAAGCACTTATAAGTATCAAATTTATAGATATTAAGCAAGATGTTTTAATACTGTTTTTCAGATTTTTTAAATATAAACTTACAATAAATAATATTATTATGCATGATAGGCATAAATAGCATATACCATAATCTGTTTCTATTGAAGAAAAAGGTAATTTTGAAAATAAATCAGATATCCAAATTATAATTTTTGCAGATAATCCGCAAATCACAGCATAAGGATTTATAAAGTAATTTGGAATTTGCAAACAAGAAAGAACATTTACAAAAAAAGCGCCAAATATTATTAGTAATGCAAATGGATATATTATAATATTTGAAATTATTGATATTAATGAGATTTTTCCATAGTACATCATAACAATAGGGAGAGTAAAAATTATTACTGAAATACTTAAAGATATATTTGATATTATATAATCTATTATTTTATTTAAAAATTTTGATTCGATATTTATCTGAAATCTATTTTTTATAGGTTTATATAACAATATCGTTCCCAAAGTTGAAAAAACACTTAAAAGTAGTCCTGAACTACATGCGTAATTCGGATTTATTAAACACATCAATAAAACAGATATTCCAAGTGAATTAAGTTTATCGGATTTACGTGAAATAACTATTCCTAAAAGATAAATTATAGTTATGGTACATGATTTTGTTGCAGCAGGTGAGAAACCTGTAAATATTTCCAAAATAAATACTGATATTGTGGCAATTAAATGTGAGAGCTTATTATTTATTTTAATTTTTCTTAATATCCATAATACGCTTTGAGAAAGTAAAGAAATTTGTATTCCTGACGTTGTTAATATGTGATATATTCCAATTTTATCAAAATTAATTTTTATTTTATGAGGGATATCGTTTTTTTCTCCTAAAAAAATAGAATTTATTACCGAAGAAATTTCATTTGTGAATATTTTTCTAAAATTATATAAAAAATTTTTTCTTGTATTTAATATGTAATAATTTATAGTTTTATTTTTGGGAGGGGAACTGGAATTTTTCATGTATTCGTAAAAAAAGGCTTGTGCATAAATATTTTGAGACTTACAATACATTTTATAATTAAACATGGTATCATCTTGAATTGAACAGACATGAACATTTCCGATGAAAGTATCGCATATGTCACTTTCTAATGCAGAGTTGGAACTAAGGATAATTTTAAACGGTTTTATATTTTTATTATCTATTTTATCTACCTTTATTACATAATTATATTTATGATTTTTTTTATATGGAATATCGCAAACTACGCCAGATATTTCTACATCTTTTCCATCTAATTGGTAAACTGGTTTTACATTAAGGTTATAATTTATCGTGTATGAAATAATTGCAACAAAGCAACTTAAAAAAGCAGTGCCAAAAAATTTTTTTTCTCTAATTTTTTTTACAGAAATTGATATTAAGAGCATAACAAAAATTACACCTGCTACAATTATAACTTTGTTTTCAGGTATATAATTGAGTGAAAAAAGAGTTAAAAAATAAGAAAATCCAATTAAAGCTAGAGGTCTTTTCATTACTTTTACTTATCACCCTTTACAAATAAAATAAATACTCCCGGATATGATTATACATCAATCTCAGGAGCAGTGTATGCTTTTGATAATATTATTTTTCAAATAAAGGCAAAGAGTTTAAAAATATTATATCTTTTCTTTCAGAAGCTTTTCCCTCAGCTAAAACGCAAGCTTTTGCAATCACTTTACCATTTGCTGTTTCCGTAAGTTTTTCAATAGCTGATAGAGAATTACCGGTACTTATTACATCGTCTACTATAAGAACATTTTTATTTTTGATTTTATTAATATCAGTTTCGGAAATGTACAGCTTTTGAGTATCAGCTGTAGTTATAGATTTTACAGTTATATCTATGGGATTGTTCATATAAAGTTTTTGAGATTTTCTAGCTACAACATAATCTTTTTTGCTCTGACGTGCCATCTCATAGCAAAGTGGTATTCCTTTGCTTTCAGCGGTTATTAAAATGTCAAAATCAGGACAAATTTTAAGAAGTTCATATGCACATTTTTCTGTTATTTCCACGTCACCAAACATTATGAAAGCCGCTATCTCCAAGTGCTCATTTATCGTGCAAATAGGTAAACTCCTTTTACATCCTGCTATTTCGATTTCAAAAGTATTCTTCATAAATTTTTCTCCTTTATATCAAGCTGGATTCCATCCCAACTGGCAACCTCCCAAAACATGAAAATGCATGTGATTTACCGTTTGTCCGCCAAACTTTCCATAATTATTTATTATTCTGAATCCGTCTTTTAAATTCAGCTCAGCACTTATTTTTTTTATTGTTTTGAAAATAGAAGTCAAAATTTCATAGTTATCTTCACTTAATTCCATAGCAGAAGCTATATGAACTTTTGGTATAACTAATACATGTACAGGCGCTTTGGGTTCTAAATCTTTAAACACCAAAACTTTGTCATCTTCATACAATATTTCAGAAGATATTTTTTTCTCAACTATATTACAAAAAATACAATCCATTTTTTAGCTCCTCATAATACTTATTGTTGATACTAAACACGATACCTTATTGTATATTTTATGTATATTTTTGTCAATAAAATTTTTAATGTAGATATGCAAAAGAATTATAATTATATATTTTATATTTAAAATAGTTGTGTTTTTTTTTGAGTTATAATATTATATTTAATGATATTATATATTACAATTTCTTTATTTTTAACAAGGTTGAGAGGTGTGATTATTATTGGGAGAGGTTAGTACTGATAAGAAAAAGGGTTATATGCATGGCTTTAAAGATGGAATTCCTATAGGTCTGGGATACATTCCTGTATCAATGGCTTGCGGAATAGCAGCTGCAAAAGCAGGTTTAAGTTTTGGAATGTCAGAAATAATGAGTATTCTCATGTATACAGGTTCCGGTCAAGCTGCAGCGCTTAACTTGTTTGTCGGTGGAGAAACAGCAATAATTATGTATGTCATAACATTGTTTGTTATGAATTGCAGGTATATGTTATTTTCGATGTCTATTGCTCAAAAATTTGATAAAAGTATGGGAACACTTCAACGAATAGGCTTTGGTCTTTTAAATACAGATGAAGTTTTTGGTATGGCAATGAAAGAGAAAGGATTGCTTGGATTTCCATATCTTTTAGGATTAGGGACAGCACCTTACATAGGATTCGTTTTGGGAAATACAATTGGAGCATGTTTTACAAATTTGCTTCCTGCGGCAATAACTTCTGCGCTCGGAATAATGCTTCCTGCAATGTTTATATCAATAATTGTACCTTCCGCAAAAGAATCCAAGCCCGTTTTGATTGTTGTTTTAATTGCATTGGTTTTAAGTTTTGTGCTGGAATGTATTCCTTTTATAAAGGAAAATCTTACTTCAGGATGGACAATTATAATATGTGCTATTGTCACCTCTTTAATAGGTGCAATTGCGTTCCCTGTAGAAGAGATGGGAGAGAGTACCGATGATGAGTAGTCAGCAATTTTTATATGCCGTTTTTGGTATGGCGGCAGTTATGGTAGTATTTAAAGTAGTTCCGCTTTTATTTTTTAAAAAGAAGATAAAAAATAAGTTTTTAAATTCTTTTCTTGCTTATATTCCGTATGCGGTACTCACTTCTATGACATTTCCTGAGATTTTCAGATCAACTTCAAGCGTTTTTTCTGCAACGATTGGAACCATTGTTGCTATAGCGATTGCATATTGCGGTCAAAGTCTAATAGTTGTTATACTTTCATCGAGTGCTGTGGTGTTTATAGTGGAGCAGATTATGAGAATGTTAGCAAATTAAATATTATTTTAGTGATTGTTATCCTCTCGTTTTATGAGAGGGTATTTTTATACGTAAAAAACATGAATTACAAAATGGTAAGATACATTAAATATGATTTTAAAAGGACAACTTGCTAAAATGTATATGAAAAAATATGGATTTACATTTTAAATAAAACTTGTTTGACCCTTTGTTTTTTGTGATGTATAATATTTGTATATTTTTGAGTTTAAAATTAATTTATAAATGCAGAGGGAAATATAATTTTGAATAAAAATAAATACAATAATGAAAGTATATCATCTTTAAAAGGTGCAGACAGAGTAAGAAAAAGACCTGGAGTAATTTTTGGTTCTGACGGAATAGAAGGATGCGAGCATTCAGTTTTTGAAATACTTTCAAATTCTATAGATGAGGCAAGAGAAGGACACGGAAATATTATTAAAGTAACAAGATATAAAGATAATTCCGTGCAAATAGAAGATAAAGGAAGAGGAATTCCCGTTGATTATAATTCCAGAGAAAAAAAATTTAACTGGGAACTACTTTTTTGCGAACTTTACGCAGGTGGGAAATACAATAATACGGACCAAGAAAATTATGAATATTCGTTAGGACTAAACGGACTTGGACTTTGTTCAACTCAGTATGCATCAGAGTACATGGATGTTGAGATCAAACGTGACGGATATACTTATACACTTCATTTTGAAAAAGGAGAAAATATCGGTGGTCTTAACAAAGAACCCTATAAAGGTAAAGACACCGGTTCTAAAATAAAATGGAAGCCTGATTTGACCGTTTTTACAGATATCAACATACCTTATGAATATTTTGAGGATGTTTTAAAACGTCAAGCAGTAGTAAATTCTGGAATTAAGTTTTTGCTTAGGTATCAAAATGACAATTCGGAGTTCACTGAAAAAGAATTCATTTATCAAAATGGAATAACGGATTACGCTTCAGAAATTCTTAAAGATGAGTATTTAACTCCCATACAAACATGGTCTCTTGAAACTAAAGTGAGAGACCGTGAGGATAAGCCTTATTATAAATTGAAAGCTCAAGTGGCAATTTCATTTTCAAATAAAATTCATTTGACGGAATATTACCATAATTCAAGTTTTCTCGAACATGGCGGCGCTCCGGAAAGAGCGGTTAGAAGTGCTTTTACTTCTCAGATAGATTCTTATTTGAAACACAGTGGAAAATACACCAAAAATGAAAGCAAGATAAGTTTTTCAGATATAGAGGATTCCCTTACAGTTATAATTTCTTCGTTTTCGACAATGACATCCTATGAAAATCAAACTAAAAAATCAATTACGAACAAGGGAATTCAAGAAGCTATTACAGAAATGCTCAAAAAGAATTTAGAAGTGTATTTTATTGAAAATCCAGATGATGCAGAAAAAATATGTAATCAAGTATTGATTAATAAACGCAGCAGAGAAGATGCTGAAAAAACAAGGCTTAATCTAAAGAAAAAACTCACAAGTAGTATGGACATGGCTAGTCGAGTAGCTAAGTTTGTTGACTGTAGGAGTAAAGATGTAAATATACGAGAATTATTTATTGTGGAAGGAGATTCAGCACTTGGAGCGTGTAAACAAGCAAGAAATCCCGACTTTCAGGCTATTATTCCAATCAGGGGTAAAATACTAAATTGTCTGAAAGCAGATTATAACAGAATATTTAAAAGCGAAATTATAACTGACCTTATAAGAGTACTTGGTTGCGGGATTGAAGTCAGGACATCGAAAACTGCTAAAGATTTATCATCTTTCAATCTTGATTCTCTTAAATGGAATAAAATTATTATTTGTACTGATGCGGACGTGGACGGGTTTCAAATAAGAACTCTTCTTCTGACTATGATCTATAGGCTTACACCTAAGCTCATAGAAGCTCATAAAGTTTTTATAGCGGAATCGCCATTATATGAAATAAATACTAAAAATGAGACTTATTTTGCTTACAATGAATCAGAGAAAGATGAGTTTATTAAAAAAATAGGAGCGGAAAAATATACTGTTCAGCGTTCTAAAGGTTTAGGTGAAAATGAACCGGACATGATGAATTTTACTACAATGAATCCTAAATCTCGCAGACTTATAAAGGTTATGCCGGAGAATGCTGAGGCAACGTCTAGGATGTTCGATATTCTTCTCGGAGATGACCTTTTAGGGAGAAAAGAATATATAGTAGAAAACGGATATAGATATATCGATAATTTAGATGTAAGTTAAAGGGATGAAAAGGTACTGTGAAGTCTAAAAGAAAAGTAAAAGAAATATCAGATCAATCGTCTTCTCATATTAATGGTTTTATATATAATGCAGGAGAAATTGTTGAAGAGAAAATAGTAAATACACTGGAAAAAAACTATATGCCATACGCTATGAGCGTAATAATGTCACGTGCTA
>CAMEMA010000003.1 GCA_945926705.1 uncultured Clostridia bacterium | reverse complement strand
CTCTACCAACTGAGCTATACCCCTTCATCTACTTATACAAGTATATTATTATTACGTGTTAAAGTCAACAATAAAATAAAAAATATTCTTCGATATAAAGAAAAATAAGGAAGAATATTTTTAACAATTTAGTTTGATTTTTTAGTTTCTAGGATAAATTTTACAATATCATCTACTGTTTTTATAGAATCTATAACGCTGTCTTCGACGTTTATTTCAAAATCAAATTCTTCTTCAATAGAAGAAATTAAATCTACAAGATCCAGAGAATCTGCTTCCAAATCCTCATCCAAAGTCGTTTCAAGAGTAATGTCCGACTCATCCTTGTCAAACTGCTCGCTCAATATCGATTTTACCTTTTCAAACGCCATATCCTCAGAAATTTCCTCTTTTGAAACTTTCTCAGGGAAAAAATTAGAATCGCTGTTCTCTAAATTCATTTTATACAAACCTCTCTTTAGTTTTTTGCTTGGTGTCTTCACCAATACTCATATACTAATTCAAAATGATAAATATGAATAAGATAAATGTCAAGAAAACATGTTAAATTTTTTTATAAATTTTAAATTATTAATTATTTAATCAAAAAAATAATCCGATTTTACAATATTTTATATAGCTATGATATAATTTAAAACACACTTTCATACTATGTAAAAAATTTTAATAAGATATTGATTTTTATTTTTTATATGCTATAATTATATGGTAAAGGAGAGGTGTCCGAGTTGGCTTAAGGAGCACGATTGGAAATCGTGTAAGTCGTTAAAGCGGCTTCGAGGGTTCGAATCCCTCTCTCTCCGCCAGTTAAACTCCTTATAATTTGTTTTATTAATGGTTGCTCTTTTTGGAGCAGCTTTTTAGTTTTTTACATAATTTTAGGTTTAAAAATATAAGCGACTGTAAATTGATATTAAATAAATCTAATTAAAAATAATCATCTTGTCAAATACTAAAAACCATCATTTGATATCAAAAAATGACTCGGCATTTCCCGAGTTTTTTATATAAAAAAATAAATTTATTGATTTAATTTATGCCTGTTGTCAACATTTTTTTGCGTGTAAAACCACTCTATAATTATCATTTCCCGCACAAGTTGACAATGTAATAATTCTATCGTTTTTAGAAACATCTTCATCAAAATTTTTTATGCTTCGTTGCTTCAATGTTTTTATAAATTCTTCAAATTCGTCATCACTGTTGAATACGGTTTTTATATAATAACTCTCTTTTTCTATTTGATATACGGAAAACACTTTATAAATACAGTTTTCGTTTTGAGTAATAAAAACTATATCGGTATTTTCGGAATTATTATACCATTCCTCATATAAAATGTTTTTTAAACTGCCAAACATAGAATTATCTTTTCTATTGTGTCCATAAAGAACAATATTTTTGTCCTTATCATCAAACCTATTTTTATAATCCGCAAAAATCCAACCAGCTGTATTATCACTTTTGTCAAAACTGTGATTTAAATAAAATTGATTGTCTGAAGATTTTACGACAGGATATTCAATATTTGTGTTATTCACTTTAATCCATGCAACAGTATCATTATTTTGTTTTTTTAAGGACTCAAAATCAACTTGGTATTTATTATTTTGAATTTTTACTGCACTGTTTATTTTTTCTTTTATATTATCATTATGCTTGTTTTCTTTTTGCCATTTAAAAATCTTGAATCCTGAATATACAATTAACCAAAACAATAAAATATACGCAATAATACTAAAAACTCTTTTTTTATCTCTAAACATTAAAATATTCCTTTCAAACGTAAAGACCGGCAATTAAAAGCCAGTCCCTATTTTATAAAATTTTATTTAACTTTTTTCCTATTCCATACTGAAAGAATACCTACACCGACTGAAGAAATTGAAAGTAACGCCATATGTAAACCAACAGCATCTCCCGTTAAAGGATTTTCACCGGCTTCTTGTTCTAAGGATATATTCGTATCTGTACTCTCCCCAGTCAAAATATTTTTTGTAACTATTCCGTATTTACTCAAATGATTTGTTTCAAATACTATATAACCATCTTCTATTGTCGCAGGTAATGTTTCCTTTATCTTTCCATCTTCACCAATATAAACAACTTCATACTGACTGTAACCTTTTAAATTTTCGGGCAAAGCCATCTTAATTTTCATTTTAATTCCGTTTATTTTGACTACTTCGGATTTATCATTGATTAAACTGATATCTGCAACAAATTTTACATTTTTGCCTGTTAAACCTTCCGGAATTTCCGCTTTTTTTATATTTAGTCTATAACTTCCATCCACTGGACTTTCAAAAAGAACACTTCCTTTTAATTCGCTTGCGCTTTCGCTCTTAATTTCTTTTTTGGTTCCAGCCGTGCTTTCCCAAGCTGCATAAAGTGTTAAATATCTATAAAATTTTTGGTCGTCTTTTAAAGAATCTTTTTTGAGTTCCGATTCTACTCCTGATTTTGCATCCTTTTCCCAATATGACTGAGACAACATGCTATAATTATTTCCCGAACCGTCTTTCTTAGAGTTCCATCCTTTGAATTTAAATCCCTGTCTTTCCGGAATATAATGAAATATAGGCATTGAAGCACTTTCGCTTGCAAGATAATCATATTTTTTAGATTTTTCTCCCTCTATAGTGCCTCCGTTAGCATCCAAGATAAATACTGTATCATCATCTTTCGATTTGGTAGTACTTTTATAAAGAGGAAAAACAGTCATTTGGTTATTATTTTTTAAAAGATAATTTTTATCAATTGAAGTTATGACTTTTCCATCATGACCCCAACCGCAAAATTCACAACCTTCCCTTTTGGCTGTGTATTTACTCAAATCAACTGTTTGAAATTTACTTAATTTATCTGTTATAACAATACTGCTTTCGCCATTAACAGTACCGCCGTAAGAGTCAAGGGTTATATTATAATTTACGCCTTCATATATAGCATATATGTTGCAGAATTTTACCGTCTTATTATAATCATCAGTACTACTAAATTGCTCTATATTTATACTAAAATTGTCACCATATATATTCTTACCAGTTGAACTATCAGACCAACCTTTGAACTTTGTGTTTTCATCATTAGGTATAGGTATTATTCCTTCAATTAAAGCGGAAACACGTACATAACATGCATCACCGTCGTAATACAAATACTCATTTGTTACACTTAACCTTTTAGAAATCGAACCTTCAATTGTTCCATCCGCGTTAGCCTGTAGATATAAAGCATATTGTTCTTGTCCTTCACTACCTGTTGTATCAGCATGTGCTTTATCAAAATGCACGAAAGGTAAAACAAGTGCAATTAATATAAACAAAAATAACTTAAACTTGCTTTTCATTAATAAATCCTCCTAGTAATTTCCTATCTTAGTGATAAGTTCAATAGCGTTTTCTCCACCTGAATCGTCCCTATAAACCACTTTTTCATTTTCTATGGTAGCATCTAAAAATTTAACGTCACCTCACATACCTTGTTGCATGCGAAAAAAGTGCTTTTAAATCCAGGAATAAACATATTCAACAATAAACACACCTCAACCAAAAATATGATATTTTTTTCATTAATTTCATCTCCTTTATTAAATTAAATATGGCTTGAATTCTAACATAAAACGAAATGTTTTTCGTGCTTATTATTTATTTTTTAAATATGTATAACAATAAATTAAATTTTAAATCTAAACAACATAAAAATATGGGGTTAATTTATAATAAATAACTATGTGTCAAATATATATTTTAAATTGAATTATATCTTTTATAGTAATTTAATATTTTAAATTTTATAAATAAAATATACTACAAAATAAAATTTCCTAACTTAAATAAAGTTAAGAAATCATCTGTATTAATATAAAATTTGTTATATTCACAAAGGTAACCTCAAATAATATCTCATAAAAAGATTATAAAATACCTATAGATTAATTAGAAATTTTCTTTTCGCCGGCAAACAATTTATTATTTTTAAATTCTAAATAATGATAACATTTTGTAGGCCAAGACTTAGTCTGACGAAAAAATAAATTTACAAAAACCGTGCTTTAGACTAACTTTTTAGTACACCGAATACCAACCTATTGCATTTTATAAAACTACCACGATACTGACACATTGATTTTTATAAGATGTCAAAAACATGTCATAAACGCCTTTTAAATATTAATTCAATTTTTTTACATAGTATTTGAGGTAAGTATCGTAATTTACCGATAGTTCTTCATCTATGGTTTGGTCGCTCCATTCCGAGAGCTCCACCAAAAAATGTGGATTCTGATTTATTGATTTTCTAATTGCATTTTGAATTTGGTGTAATCTGTTCAGTGTAGCATTAATACTACTATTACTTAGCAAATCTTCTAAGCAACAGCGAATGTCTTGATCACTCAAATTCAATATTTTATCTGCAAGCGTTTTATCCATATGGGGCAAAACTAACATGTCATCACTACTAATTAATGCAGGAAGGCAAAAAAGTCTACTTTTCAAATTTTTATAATTGTCAAACGCCAGCTCATTATCGTATCCATTTAAGCTTACTACACAGTTTTTTTCATCTACCACTGTAAAGTAATTGCCTACAGATCTGTCCCTTTGAGCACATAGAGCATCTAAAATCATAAGATTAGAAATATCTTTCTGAAAAGAAGGAGCTATCTTTTTACAATTTAATGCTTTTACCTTTCTAAAAGGCATCCCTTTTGCGCAATCCATAATTATACCAAATTTTTCAGTTGAATCAGGCATTTTAATTTTAATATATTCTGTTTTTACAACTAAATTTGAAAGATCTAAAAGTTCTGCAATTCTCATAGTTGCTAAAGCTGATAGTTGTTGATTAATTTGCATTTCTCCGATTTTTTTGTTGCGATTTGCTCTATATTGAACAAACTCAGCAAAAGCATACGGCAAAAAGTCAGGCAATACACATTTTTTAAAGTTATCTGGTAAAGGTTCGCTCAATCCCAAAGCAGAAGTATCCGAACGATCTGCTGAATTTAACCATTTAGCCGCTTTACCATCTCCGTAAGTCTTCATATAAATAAATTTTATAAGATTTTGCTCATCAGATAAACTTTTTATCATGGATTCCTGTTCTTCTATGTACTCGTCTTTAAAATATTCTTTAATGGTCCTTTTAGCTGTATCGTACATAGAAAGCTTTTTCTTACATTCTTTAAAGAAAAACTTATTATCATCTTTTTCTAGTACAAATGTATTATGAGATATACCGCCGTTTCTGTTTACATAAAACTTATGATTTGGCGTCAATTCAAGGCTAGATGATGGCTCCACCGCATATACAACAGATAATATAGATGAAACTATACCTAGAGCAAGAGAATTTATTATTTTTTTAAAATTTATTATAGTACACTCCTTTAATTTACTCTGGTTCGAATAACCAATGAAGTTATCAACAAAACCGGTATTAATGCAAGTTTTAATCAAATACAATGTTTACCAAACTAATACTATTCGATATATTCTAATGAATTCTATAATAGATATAAAAAACCGCTAAGACACCTTTTTAATCATTCTTATTTACAAAGTACATATCAAATAGTTATTTAAAAAGACTATTTATTTTATTTTTAGTTTTAACTACACTGTTCTTATCCGACTCAGTCAAACTATCAATAAGGTCTTTGATATCCCTTGATTTTTTAACACATTCTAGCATTTTTTCGATTTGTCTTTTTATGGAATCATTATCTTTTGTGCCAAAAGAACTAAAATCACTTATGGCGACAGACTGGTTCTTTCTAAGTAAAATGTTTCCATCAAAACCATCTTTCTGCTCAAATCCTTTTTTATCTAGCTGCTCAATACCATCTAAAATATCCAGCAATAATTTTTTAGTGGAAGGAAATGATTGTTTAATTGGTGTACATTTTTCCATAAAATATATAAATAAATTCGCATTAACTTCTATACAACCAATAGGAACAATCAAATTTGGGCAATCTGCTAGTGGTTTTAATCTATCAAAATCTCTTTCGTTATTAAAACACTTAATTGCAAATTGGTGACAGTCAGTAATACTTTGCACTAAAAATACTTCTCCGTCTCCACCTTTGCCTAGAGTGTCCAAAAGCTTATAATCATTCTGTTTCAATTTTTCAATTATCGCTCTTTTTTGATTAATATCAAGTTGTATTAAATGCCCCCCTTTAATAATCTTGCGGTACCTATTATATAAAAATTTCAGAAAAGCATCTTGCTTTTCCGTAGTCATATTAATATGTCTGCAAAATAAAAAAGTCAGTTGACTAATTTTGACAATGGTATGGGTGACAGGACTCGAACCTGCACGGTGTTACCACCAGGACCTAAACCTGGCGCGTCTACCAATTTCGCCACACCCACATTTCTATATTAAACATTATAACTCAATAATTAATAAAAATCAATATCAAATTATAAATTGAGATAATGTAAAAAGACAAAAAATATGTTAAAATATATAGAGAGTTGTATATTAGAAGAGAGGAGATGAATCATATGATAAATTATTATAAAACGGTAAACGGAAAAACTTCTAAAATAAGTCATTATGAAAAGGAATGTTGGGTGAACTGCATATCTCCTACCGAAGAAGAAATAAATTTCCTTATTTCCAAATTTAAAATTGAACCCGAATTTGTTAGAGCTTCTCTGGACGAAGAAGAATCCTCACATATTGACGATGAAGACGGAACCACTTTAATAATAATAGATAGCCCGGTAGTAAACAGAAGCGGTAAAAATTTAACTTATTACACAACACCATTAAGTATAATAATAACTCCGGAAAATTTGATAACAATTTCTCTCAGAGAAAATTCTATACTGGAAGAGTTTTCGGAAGGATTAATAAAAAATGCATATCCAGAAGACAGAAGGTATTTTGTATTTCAAATAATGCTTAGAATGGCCGGAAAATACTTAAAATACTTAAATCAAATAAACAGAATTACACAGCATGTTGAAGAAGAACTAAAAAAATCAATGAAAAACAAAGAATTGATTCAATTTTTGGAGATTGAAAAATCGCTCGTTTACTTTTCTGCATCACTTAAATCTATAGGAATAATGATTGGAAGAATCGCAAGAGGAAGATATATAAAGATAACAGAAGAGGAAGCAGAACTATTAGAAGATGTTACGATAGAGTTTAAGCAGGCTCTCGAAATGTCAGAAATTTATTTAAATATTTTAACAGGTACCATGGATGCGTTTTCTTCCATTATTTCCAATAATCTAAATGTTGTCATGAAAATACTTGCATCTATTACACTTATTCTTTCCATTCCTACAATAGTTTCGGGAATTTACGGAATGAACAACCCAGGAATACCTTTAATGGAATATTGGTGGTTTCCATTTGCACTTTCCGCAATCTCAATGTTTGTAACTTGGGCTATTTTAAAGCATAAAAATATGATTTAAATAACTTTTTTAGATTTAATAGTTTAAGGGCTTACTTTAACAATTATTATATATTTTAAACAACATAATTAAATTATATACCATTTTAACAGATAATATGATATAATTCCTTCATCTAATGACGGAAGGAGTTACTTTTTATGCTGAGTAAATACATTAAAAAATTAAAAATAAGTCAAAAAATTTTAATATCCACAATCCTTATTTCTTTGACAGCACAAATTACATCAATAATTCCTGCCATAATAGGAATAACGAATCTTTCCGGCGATGCTCAAAACGAGTCGCATAACTTAGGGAGCTTTACATCGAAAACCAGTAAAGAATCTATGGAAAATCAAGCTAAAACTTACCTAGCAGAAATTTCCCGTTCAATGTCCGACGCTTCCGACAATATTTTTGAAGAAATAAGCGATGAAACAAACTCATTATGCACTGCTATTGAAGATATCTATCGAAATCCACAAAACTTTAAAGGGCATAATTTACCTATGCCAGAATTTGTAAGCAGTCAATCCGAAAATTTACGTGACAATGCATCTGAAAAAGCTTATATAGTAGATCCGGAAAGTGTATCCGAAAATACCCAATATATACTGACATACAATACATCAAATAAAAATTTAAATAACGTATACATGTTAAATCCTGAAAAATGGAAAACTCTTTCAAATGAGGAAAAAGCGAATTTACAAAAAAACAAACTTGTTTTATCTTCCAACCCTGTACCGGACAACCTAAAAAAAGAACTGTACTTAATAAGTAACTTGTCTCATATTGCCAAATCAATATATTCGAGCAATGAAGCTGTTTCTTCAATTTACTTGGGAACAGAAAGCGGAATTTGCTATCATTATTCTTCAAGTAACTCCAAAGAAAATTATGTACCAAAAATCAGACCATGGTATAAAGATGCAGTCGATGCACTTAAGAGCGAAAACAATCTTCCCGTATGGCAAAGCACATACATAAGTATGAGCGACGGAGTCCCTTGTATAACATGTTCAAAATCATTTACCAATGAAAATGGAGAGATACTGGGAACAGTCGGAATAGACATGCATATAGGAGATATAAACAAGTATATAGTAGGAGCAAAATTAGGAAATACAGGCAAAGCTTTTGTAGTTGATAAAAACGGAAAAATTATAATGCATCCTGATTACGATATAAATACCTCAGAACAAGAAAACAAAAACTTTATCGAAAATCCCATGAACTCCGAAGAAACATCGGAATCATACAAAAATTTAATTTCTAAAATGTCCAAAATTCAAACCGGAGTTGAAACAGCAAAAATAAACGAAAAAAATTATTATGTAGCTTATTCCCCTATGGTTACTCCAAAGTGGTGTTTAGGAATAGCCTGTGAATCGGATGAAATATTATCACCGATATCAGAAATACAATCAGTAATAGATACCACTACTCAAAATACTGAAAATTCAATTAAAACTAATCTTACAAAAATTATAATACGATTCTTCTTGATTTTCCTTTTATGTGCATCTGTAACCTACTTAATTGGGATAAAACTTTCGAAAGAATTATCATCACCTATTAAAAAACTCAGCAATCAAGCAAAAATTATCGGTAATGGAGATTTTTCCTCACGTATAGAAGTAGAATCCGAAGACGAACTTGGAGACCTTTCGAATTCATTTAATAAAATGACAGAAAATTTAATTTTATACATGGAAAATCTAAAACAAACAACTGCAGAAAAAGAAAAAATTCACAGTGAACTTATGGTTGCAAAAAAAATCCAAAAAAGTATGCTTCCTTGTATATTCCCCGCTTTTCCGGAGCGGCAGGATTTTGACATATATGCGCTGATGGATCCTGCTCGAGAAGTAGGAGGAGACTTTTACGACTTCTTTTTTACGGACAAAAAGCATCTTGCTCTGGTTATAGCCGATGTGTCCGGTAAAGGCGTATCTGCAGCTCTGTTTATGGTCATAGCAAAAATACTTATAAAAAACCAACTGCAAGCAGGAGATTCACCTGAAAAAGCTTTAAAAAAAGTAAATAAAATGCTTTGCGAAAACAACGAAGCAGGCATGTTCGTTACAGCTTTTGTGGGAGTTATAGACATAAAAACAGGTGAATTTATATTTTCAAATGCAGGTCATAATCCTCCGCTCATTTATAAAGAAGAATCAGATGAATATAATTTTATAGAATCACCGCATGGATTTGTTTTAGGAGGAATACCTGATGCGAAATATTCATTGAATAAAACCATATTACAGCCTGAAGATTCATTATTTTTATATACCGACGGAGTAACCGAAGCAATGAATACAAAAGGAGAACTTTTTTCAAAAGAACGTCTTCAAAATATACTCAACAATAAATCTACAAAAGAATTAAAAATTACAGATGTAGTAAATCATTTACGACAAGAAATAGACAAATTTTCAGATGGAGCCGAGCGTTCGGACGACATTACAATGCTTGCGTTTAAAGATTTTAAAATACCGCAAAACTAAGAAAAATCCTACGGATTATTCCGTAGGAAAATATTATTTAGATTATTATTTCTCTTCAACTGTAGTCTTACCCTTTTTTTCATCTTTTCCATTTTTACTTTTTGAGCCTATTCCTAACTTACCTTTAATTTTATCTTTTAAAGAATTAGCCTTTATTTTTATTCTTTCGGTTTTGGAAAGATTAGATTTTATTTCATTATATAGTTCTATATACTCTTTATATTTTTTATTAATTTCAATGTGGTTTTGTTTGATACCGACATATAAATCATTATATGAATACATATTAGATGTAGATTCCAATTCCTTGAATTTGGTTTCCAATTCCTTGAATGTTTTAGAAATATCATCTACCAATTTATCATATTCATCTTTTTTATCTGTATCATATTTTTTACCAATACCTTTTATAATTTTATCCAAGGCATTTTTATCCCTAACTGTTTTGTTATTTATTTCTTTTGCTTCTTTATATAATTTTTTAGAATCACTTTTATATTTTTTTATATCATTTTCACTATTTTTGGATATTCTGTTCTCAGAGACGTCCGTCTTATTAGTGTTTTGTAGATAGAACTTATTGCGAAATTCAATTTTTGGATCAGTGAAACCCAATTTATCAAAATTTAATTTAAAACCCTTTTCTTCTTTGTCACCAATATAAATTGCACAATCATCTTTGTTATTCTCTTCCAAATTTTTTAAACTTGAATCCAAAAGTGGTATAAAAACTTTTTCTATAAAATTTCCTAAAGTAATTAATTCACTATTATTATATTGTTCCTTTACATCGTTTATTTTATTAATCTGTTCTTTGTTTTTTTTTGTATCTTTATTAAATATTTGTTCTAATTTTGCAAAAATTGCATTCGAAGTATAATTATTATATCCGCTTTTTACACATAATCCTTTTATATATTTTAAATAAGAGTCTAAACTATCCTTAAATGTACACAAATCTGTAAAAGAAAGTACTTCTTTTAATTTTTCTAAATATTCAATATATTCTCCTAAATGCTTATTTAATTGCCTGACACAAACTTTCGCCCATGCGGAATATTGTGCTGATGTTAAAATTTGTGGTAATTCTGCATTGCAATATTTGTCCAATAAACTAATAATACTATTAGATTGCTTTTTACCTAAGAAATCATACTTTTCTGTTATTACCCCAAAATTTTCTGTACTGTCTTTTTGTTGCAAATTTTGACCCACACTTCCGAGTACATTTTTTGCAATATCATTCATTTGCTCTCCTGAACTCATTTCTTTGAAAATGTCAGACCCTTGTGCTGCAGCCCATTTTTTGAACGAACCAAACCAGTCCATTTTATTCACTCCTTATTATTAAATTTTATTATATTTTACCTTTGTTCTATAAAAATGTCAACAATTTATATTTATATGTAAAAATATTCGCTATTTTAGTTTAAAGCGAATATCTTATAAATATATATTAACTTTTATCTTTTGAACGTGTACACAGTGCAGCAATATAACCGCAAAATATTGCCGCTGAAATTCCTGCCGCTCCAGCCGTAAGACCTCCCGTTATGATACCTAAAAAGCCCTGTTTTTGAATTGCTTCCACAACTCCTTTTGCCATAAGATATCCAAATCCCGAAAGAGGAACCGTAGCTCCCGCTCCCGCAAACTGCACAATTGGTTCATAAAGCCCAAAAGCGGTTAACGCTACACCGGAAATCACCAAACCTACCAAAATTCTCGCCGGAGTTACTTTTGTCTTGTCAATAAATATTTGTGCAATTACACAAATTAATCCCCCAACTATAAATGCTCTTAAATATTCCATAAAAAATCTCCTTAAAAAAATTTCATTTTAACAGTATGTCTGTTATACTATAATTTTATTATGTGAATTACTTTTAAATAAATTCAGGGAGATTTAAAATGATTGGAATTATATGTGCAGAATCTCAAGAAATGAAAGAAATAATAAGATTAATGGACAATAAAAAAAAAGAAAAAATCTGCTCTCTAAACTTTACGACAGGAGTCATATCAGGGAAAAATTGTGTAGCAGCGTTATCAGGCGTAGGTAAAGTTAATGCCGCTATGTGTACTCAATCAATGATTTTAAAATATAATCCGGATGTAATACTTAATGTTGGCGTAGCAGGAGGAATATCAGAAAACATTAATATTGGAGATATTGTTATAGGTAAAGGTGTTATTCAACACGACTTCGATGTAAGCGCTTTCCCCGGAAGACAAAAAGGTGAAATAAGCGGACTTGGTAAAGTTGAGATTCCATGTACACAAAATATATCCGATAAGTTGATATCGGCTTCAAAAAATATTAAAGACCTCAATACTCATTACGGAACAATTTTAACAGGGGACCAATTTATAAACTCTTCTGAAACGTTACACAATTTAAAATATTATTTTGATGGATTAGCTTGTGAAATGGAAGCCGGCAGTATAGGTCAGGTTTGTTTTATTAATAATATTAACTTCGGAGTAATAAAGTCTATATCTGACACAGCCGACAGTAATTCCACAGTGGATTTTGAAACTTTTATAAAACAATCTTCGAAAAACTGCTCAAAATTATTGCTGGAATTTATAAAATTGAACCAGGATTAATATCTACAAACACACGTACATTCCCTAAAGCATTTTTTTTATAAAAAACCTTCAGAGAATCTGATATTAAATTTAAAAAATCTCTATTATTGCGACACTTTATTATAATTCTATACCTATAATTTCCGGATATTTTCTTTAAATTAGCCGCACAAGGTAAAAAAATTCTTAACGGAAGCTTTTTATAATTTTCCATAGCTTCATATTTCAAACATTCAAAAAATTTTAAACTTGAATCTTTAGCTTTAGATTCATTTTTAGATACAAACCCTATCACACATATATCAACAAATGGAGGATAGAGCATTGCTTTACGAATTGCTATCTCCTGTTTAAAAAATGTTTCATAATCTTGCTTGGAACATAATTGAAGAAATTCACTTTCAGGAGTAAAAGTTTGTATTAAAGCTTCGCCGGGATATTTTCCTCTGCCGGCTCTTCCCACAACTTGAGTTAAGATTGAAAAAGTTTTTTCATAGCTCCTAAAATCACTGTTATACATATACTGATCTGCAGACAATACTCCTACAAGTGTTACGTTTGGGAAATTAAATCCTTTGGAAATCATTTGTGTTCCAAGTAAAATATCATATTCACCGTCTGCAAATTTTTTCAATTCTATTTCGTAAGAATTTTTCAAATTTTTAATATCCGAATCCATTCTCAAAATTCTTGCCTCAGGAATTACAGTCGCTAAATAATCTTCTGCTTTTTGAGTCCCAACTCCGAAACAAACGATCTTTTCGGAACCACACTCAGGGCATTTAGATATAAATTCACGGGAATAACCACAGTAATGACACATAAGTCTGCCATTTGCCTTATGATAATTGAGTGATACACTGCAATTCGGACATAAAATCACATTTGAGCACGATATACATTTAGCAAATGGGTTATATCCTCGGCGATTTAAAAAAACTAAAGACTGTTTTCCGGATTTTAAGTTTTTTATCAACGCCTCTATCAATTCCGTACTGAAATTATTAATTCTAAGATTATTATTTTGATAGTTCATGTCCACAATTTTTATCTTTGGTAAAATAGCACTTCCATATCTTTGTTTTAAAGAATACAACTTATATCTACCTATTTTAGCATTATAATAACTTTCCAAAGAAGGAGTCGCAGAAGATAAAACTAATAAAGCATTATCTACAAAACATCTGTACCTAGCTACATCTTTTGCATTAAATCGAGGAGTAGAGTCAGATTTATATGTAAATTCATGTTCTTCATCAATTACTACCAAACCCAAGTCTGAAACAGGAGCAAAAATTGCGCTTCTTGTCCCCAGAACTACTGCAGTTTTTCCTTTTTTTAACTCGTGCCATGAAAAGCTCCGCTCCTTATCTGAAAGTAAACTATGAATAAGTACTGTTTTATTTCCGTACCTTTTTTTAAATAAATCGATAAACTGAGCGGTTAAAGCAATTTCAGGTACCATAAATATAACGCTTTTACCGCTCTCTATAACTTTATCAGCCAAACTTAGCAAAATCTCAGTTTTACCGCTTCCCGTTACTCCATGTAAAAGAGAAACATTAAACTTTTTTTCTTCATACATTGAATAAAGTGATTTAAAAATTTTTTCCTGTTCTACACTTAATTTTGGTTTTGCATACTTACATTCTAGTGGAGAGCAAATATGGACGCTATTATTACCATTCGAAATTTCGCAAGACATAATCGCACCTTTTTTTAAAAGAGTACGAACAACATTTTCACTTACTCCGGTAAAATAACAAATTTGCTTAATTGTGGCAGATGAATTATTTTTTAAATAATTTATGACTTTATTCTGTTTTAAAGTAAAAGTATTTATCTTTTCTACATTTTCATGGCAAATTTTAATTGTTCTTAGACATTTACTTTCTGAAGATTTAGAACTTTCAATGCTTTTTTCAAGAAATCCATTCAATAGAAATATTTTTAATATAGAAATATAATTTTTTATTTTCCATTTGCTTATGGTTTTTAAATTCAATACTTTTTTCCCTGTATCAATAATTCGACTCCATAATATTTTTTCTTCATTTGATAAATTAAAAACTTTATTAACTTTGACTTTATACTTTATACTTCTAAGATCCAATTTCATTTCGGGCGGAAGCATAAGCTTAATTGCATCAAAATAAGAACAAAAGTAATGGTTCTTTATCCATTTAGCAATTGAAATTTCTTTGGAAGAAATAAGGGGAACTTCATCTAAAACCACAATAATTTCCTTCAAATTTTCTTTATTTCCAGATTCCAGTTCAGTGACAACACCAAATCTAAGGCAATCTCCTTTTCCAAAAGGAACTATTACCCTACTTCCAACATTGATCGTATTTCCATATTCTTTTGGAACCGAGTAATTATACATCTCGTCCGCAAAATATGAAATTTTCTCTACTGCTACTTTTGCAAGCATAATATCACTGCTTTTAACTTAATTTCTAATCTAAATATATTGTACATTAAATTAAGTTTAAAAACAAATTTTAAAAACTATCTATTTCTTATTAAACTTACTTTGCTTTTTGCTCGCTCTACTTTTGAAAGCTTTTGATGTTTTATTTTTAGAATTGATAATAGACATAATTTTATCCATTAAAAATACTAATCTTGGACCTTTAATGTTTAGTGTTTCAGATCAAAATGCTTTTAAAGCAAACATTTTTTCTTTAAATGGGATGCCTGTGAATGAATTATTTCCTTGAGACTCTCCGCTAATTACACTTTCAGCTGCCTCAATTTTAGATTGGGTATTACTAGAACTGCTTAATAAAATTTCTTTCTTCTTAATTATTAATTCCTTTATTTGGGATATACACGAAAAATTCAAAAATATCTTATCTATTTCGTCCGTAGACTGTTTCTCACATTCTTGACAATATTCTTCCAATGCAGACAAAACATTATTGAAATTAATTTCTTCTGATGATTTATATTTTAATCTTACATTAGCTAACATTTTATATCACTCCTTATCACATCATATTTATTATATATTAACTATATAATTTTAATATTTATATTAGTTTTTGTCAAATATATTGTTTTGATAAAATATCACGCAAATTTGATTTAAATCATATTATTGATAAAAAGGAGTGACTTTTTTAATGAAAAAAAATTTTTTAACAACTGAATTTTTTTTAGCCTCGAGTACAACGGAAGGATTTTTTTCAGTATTCAAAGATTTATATAATCCCGACAAAGATTGGTTTTGTTACATATTAAAAGGCGGACCCGGCACAGGAAAATCAACTATAATGAAAAAAATAAATTTAAAAGCCATAGAAAATGGCATCAAATCGGAGTTAATGCACTGTTCTTCAGACCCAGACTCTTTAGATGCTATAATATTGCCGGAACTCAAAATTGCCGTTGCAGATGGCACTGCGCCTCATATTTTAGAACCCATATATCCCGGAGTGTCGGATTCAATCATAAATTTAGGAGAAGCATGGAATAAAAAATTACTTTACAAATCAAAAGACAAAATACACGAACTTTGTTCTAAAAATTCGTTGTATCATAAAATGTCAAAAAAATATTTAAAAGCATTTGGATGCGCTTTTTCCGAATCTTCTAAAATAATAAATGCAAGCGTTGACTACAATTCGTTAAACGCATACTGTGAAAGACTTACAAAAAAATTATTTAAAAAAACGAAGAGTAACCATGAAGTTTCCTATGAACAAAAAAGATTGATAAGTGCTATCACTCCTAAAGGATACACATTTTTTGATAATACACTTTTCAACATGTCGGAAAAATTATTCGTAATAGAAGACAACTTCGGATTAATAGGAAGCTATATAATCAAAAAAATAAAAAACTATACTTTAGATAAAAATTACCATATTATAACATGTAATTCGCCGTTTTTTCCGTCCAAAAATCTAAACGCCCTCTTTATACCAGATCTTAAAATAGGATTTGCAGTTAAAACCTCCAAAGAAATTTCAGAAATGTCTAAAAATTTTATATCAAAAAAAATTACAACCAAAAGATTTTTATCACCCGAAAAAATTTCATCTCAAAAAAATTTACTAAAATTTAACAAAAAATTTTGTAAAGAAATGTATAAAGAATCCGTAACGAATTTGAAAAAAGCTTTGGAAATTCATAACCAAATTGAAAAAATATATATCAAGAGTATGAATTATTCCAAAATAAATAAAATAACAGATAAATTAATATCTGCTATTTTTAAAAACACATTATATAACTTTAATTCCGAAATTCTTAATTAATTTATTTTTATTTTCTTCGCTTATAAATCCGAATCCGTATCCTAAACCTCCTATTGAAGCGGCCATACCGCCTACCCACAGAAAAAACTTAGATATCTTAACCGCACAATCCCAAGCACCGTGACATGGATTTGAAGAAATCATTATAAATACTCTCCCTTTATTAATATTAATTATTTTTTAAAGCAATCAACAACATAAGATACCGCTCCCAGAGTATCCGACACTGTCTTTTTAGAATCATCCAAAAATTTGAAAAGAGCAGCAAAGCTAAACGTCACCCAACAAAAAGAACTTAACATTTAATCATTCTCCTTTAATCTCTAATCCTTGATATAATTATATCACAATAAATGAATAAATTCAATATTTATTTTAAAAATACTATTATAAAATTTTAACTATATTTATTGAAAATTTATAAATCCAATAAATTTATAAACTCATGAAGTCTTTCAAGCTGCGAATTCAAGTACAAATAACCGAATAAAGCTTCTATACCTGTAGCTCTATGATATATTGCAGGAGAAATATTTTTTGGAGAATGGCTTACATAAGCATTTCTACCTCTCTTATAAATTTCATTTTCTTTTTCAGTTAAACTATCTTTAATTTTTTCATACAAATCCGATTGAGCTGTGCAACAAACATTCTTAACTTTTAATTTATTTAAGTGACCTATATTTTCGTCATGACTATTTATTATTTTCTGACGAACCATAAGTTCATATACTGCGTCACCTATAAAAGCTAACTTTTGTGAGCTCATCATATCTAAATTTTCTTCTGAAATTAAATTTTCATCAAACATATTAAAGAATTTAATTATAAAAATTAAACTCTATTTCACCCACTTTTACAGTATCTCCTTCTACGGCTCCGGCGTTTTGAAGAGCCTCTGTAAATCCGGATTTATTCAAATAATTTTGAAAATAGCACATAGAATCGTAATCATCAAAATTTACAGAATTAATCAACTTATCAAGCCAAGCTGCTTTAACAATATAAACTTTGCCTTCTTTTGTTATCTCTAATTTATCGTCATCTCTTGAAGTAATTTCCTCATATGTTGTGTCAGGTAAAAATAAATGAGATGGCGGTAGAGTTTCTATCTTATTTATAACTGTAGTTAACATTTCGCTTATACCCCTACCGGTAGCAGCAGAAACTTTTATAAACTCATATCCTTTTCCTTTAACATATTTTTCAAAATTACGGATTTGTATTTCAGAAGCAATATCGCATTTATTTCCGACAACTATCATGGGTCTTTTGGAAAGTTCAGAATTAAATTTAATCAATTCCTGATTTATGATATCAAAATCTTTACAAGGGTCTCTTCCTTCACAACCGGAAACATCCACTACGTGTACCAATAAACGACATCTTTCAACATGTCTCAAAAAGTTATGGCCTAAACCTATTCCTTTATATGCTCCTTCTATAAGTCCAGGAATATCAGCCATTACAAAGGATTTATCGTCGTACTTTACAACTCCTAAAATCGGAGAAATAGTAGTAAAATGATAATTTGCTATCTGTGGTTTTGCTTCACTGACAATTGAGATAATAGTGGATTTCCCAACATTTGGATAACCTACAAGTCCAACATCCGCTAATAATTTTAATTCCAATTTTATTTCAGATTCAATACATTTTTCTCCGGGCTTGGAAAATTTAGGAGACTGTTTTACCGGAGTGGCAAAATTCATATTTCCCGCTCCGCCTTTTCCTCCTTTAGCAATAATTTTAGGTTCTGATGTTGAAATATCCGCTATTACTTTATCAGTCTTAGCATCTTTTATTACAGTTCCGAAAGGAACCTTTATGACCAAATCTTCTCCGCTTTTTCCTGCACGTTTACCGGAAGAACCGTTTTGGCCACTTTGTGCGTAAAATTTCTTTTTATATCTGAAATCAGAAAGAGTGGACAAGTTACTGTCTGCTTGGAATATAACAGAACCTCCACGACCTCCATTACCACCATCAGGGCCTCCGGTTGCAGTATATATGTCTCTATGAAAAGAAACAGCCCCGTCTCCTCCATTACCTGCTTTTATTTTTATCGTTGCTACATCTACAAACATATATTATCACCGTTTAATAACAACCTTATTTTTAAATATTAACATTTATCATTATAGTAAATTTTATTCACATTATTTATTATGCATCTTAGTGAACAGAAAAAAACGGATCAATAATATGACCCGCTCTGAACTTATAAATCAAATTTAAGAAACTGCATAGACACTTACACGTTTACGTTCACGGCCAAAACGTTCAAATCTAACTTCACCGTCAATCATTGCAAACAATGTATCGTCTTTTCCTCTTCCCACATTTTGACCGGGATGTATTTTTGTTCCACGTTGTTTGACAAGAATATTTCCGGACAAAACAAACTGTCCGTCAGCACGCTTAACTCCAAGACGTTTAGATTCTGAATCTCGACCGTTACTTGTAGAACCTTGTCCCTTCTTGTGCGCAAAAAGCTGTATATTAATATTTAGCATCTCTACACCTCCACACAATTTACGCTAATATTATCGGGGTAAACTTTACCCAACATAATTAAATGAGATTTAAATCCGTTAAAAATATCTTTGCATAAAGCAATATCTTTTTTGCTTACCTCTAATCTCATGTGACCAACTTTCTCGTTAAAAATAATGTCTGCTTCTGCGCCAATAACATCAGTTATTGTATTTGCAACCATGTATGTTGCCGATGAAACCGCTGCGCAAACTATATCTAAACCTAAATCTGCGTAGCCGGAATGACCACTTATATCAAACCCAACTATACTACCGCATTTCTTTACAAAAAATTCAGCTTTAAGCATATCGAATCTCACTAAAATTAAAAATTGATGCTTTCAATTTCAACCTTTGTGTAAAATTGTCTGTGTCCCAATTTACGTTTACAACTTTTCTTAGGCTTATAAGTAAAAACAGTAATCTTCTTTGCTCTGCCATTTTTAATGATTTTTCCAGTAACCTTAGCAGAAGACGCTTCCGGATTGATAACATGAAACCCTTCTTCGTTTTGACCGGCAATCATTTTAAAATCAACCAATGTTCCTTCTTCTTGATCGATTTTTTCAATATAAATAACGTCGCCTTTAGAAACTTTATACTGTTTTCCACCTGTCTCCATAATTGCGTACATCTTTCTTTACGCACCTACCTTTAAATTATCTCGCTACTGAAACAGGTAAGTCATTAACTATTTAAAACCTGCAGTATGCGGCTATAGTATTTTATCATTTATTAGTTAAAAAGTCAACATATGATAACGCATTTTAAATTTAAATACTAGAATCTTATCGCTAAGTACAAGTTATAGCACATATATTGAGAAATCACCGACATAATTAATTTTTATTTGACCTAAGTAAATAGTTATTTGAAAAAAGTATCAATCTAAAATCTAAAAAACACAAATTAAGCTACGCAAATAACTACGTAGCTTAATACGAAAACTAGTCAAGATAATCCTTCAAGCGTTTGCTTCTGCTTGGATGGCGAAGCTTTCTAAGAGCTTTTGCCTCAATTTGCCTTATCCTTTCTCTTGTAACATCAAATTCTTTTCCAACTTCTTCAAGAGTTCTGGGTTTACCGTCATCGATTCCAAAACGCATTTGTAAAACCTTTTTTTCACGTGGAGTCAAAGTATCAAGTACCTCTAAAAGGTGCTCTTTGAGTAAAACGTGAGAAGCTTCCTCGGCAGGTGCTAAAGCATCGTCGTCCGGAATAAAATCACCTAAGTGGCTGTCATCTTCTTCACCGATAGGAGTTTCAAGCGAAACAGGGTCCTTAGAAGCGCGCATAATTTCCCTTATTTTTTCAACAGGAAGACTTAATTCCTCAGCAACTTCTTCCGGAGTGGGTTCTTGTCCATTATTATGCAGTAGTTGTCCCGAAACTCTCTTAACTTTATTCATAGTTTCCACCATGTGAACAGGAATACGTATGGTCCTCGCTTGGTCTGCAATAGCTCTTGTTATGGCTTGGCGAATCCACCAAGTGGCATAGGTCGAAAACTTAAATCCTTTGGAATAATCAAACTTATCTACAGCTTTTATTAACCCCAAATTTCCTTCTTGAATTAAATCAAGAAAATGCATTCCTCTTCCCAAATATCTTTTAGCTATACTTACCACCAATCTTAAATTAGCTTCCGAAAGACGTTTTTTAGCCTTTTCGTCTCCATTTTGTATTCTCTTAGCAAGTTCAATTTCTTCCTCTGCTGTCAAAAGAGGAACCATCCCTATTTCTTTGAGATAAACTTTTACAGGGTCATCCGTGGCAGAAGCTTCAGCTACAGTTACGGCAGAACCCGAATCATTTACATTCAATCCACTGTTACTATCAGTATCATCCAGTCCCTCTACTATCTCGACTCCCATTGACTCCATAGAATCATATAATTTTTCTATTTGATCGGGGTCAAAATCCATCTCACCCATAGCTTCCAAAATTTCACCGGTACTTATATGACCGGCAGCTTTACCATGTTGAACTAAATTTTTAATTACAGAATCAATTGTTTTAGGTGATGACATAACATCTTTCATTTTGTGCCTCCTTACTTTGTATTTCCAAAAATTAATTTAAAAATTCATTTATTTTTTAAATTTTTTATATATTCCAAAACTTCTTTTTCCGATAATTCTTTTATATTTTTGAATTTTTTTTTCTTATTTTCTTCGTTTATAACTTTCATATACTCATTTACTGCAAAAGCGGTGCCTTCAGAAAAATTATATTTACAAATAATACGAGTAATTCTACCTATTTCTTCTAAAGAAAATCCGTACATGGATATGTTAGAGATATCAAATAATTTTCCTTTTTCATTCAAATCTTTCAACACTTCAAATATTCTTCTGTTGAAATCTGTAACGAAATTGCTTGATGAAAATTTTTCAAAAACAGAATTTGATACATCCGGATTATTTACTAAGTAGGAAATAAGTGCTTCTTCAGCCGTAGCTGCTCTCAAATTCTCGTGCTTTTCAGGATTTATCTTATCACTTACAGCAGAAGTAAACTTGGCTATATCTTTAAATTCCTTTTTCTTATTGCTTCTTTTTTTGCTCTTCAAACTTTTTTCTACTAAAGCCATTATTACCGATTTATCAATTCCTGATTCAGAACTAATTTTAAGAACATAAACTTCCCTTTCAATAGAGTTCTGACATTCAGACAAAATCTTTACAGTATCAGTAATATACTTTATTTTTCCCTCAGAATTGTTCAAATCATACATTGACTTTATTTGGTTTAATCTATGCTCAGTACAATTTTTTGAATTTTCCACTAAATTTCTAAATTTAAACGCACCGTCTTTACCATTAATTCTCAGGTATTCATCAGGGTCTTTACCCTGAGGGATAGTTAAAATTTTAACATTTAATCCATCTTGCTGAAGTCTTTTCGTTGCA
>CAMEMA010000002.1 GCA_945926705.1 uncultured Clostridia bacterium | reverse complement strand
GACAAGCCCACTTCATGTCCTGTCATTCCGGTAAGACTTGTATTAAGTGTTCCGGGGTCCGTACCTGAGGTTCCTACTTTAAACCAGATGTAATCCGTTTGTCCGGGGAATATAAAATATTTTCCTGCCAAAGAACTGCCTACATCGGCCGTACAGGTTATTTCCGTTACTTCGGCTCTTGCGGCAATATTCATATAAAGGAAATATTGTTGTCCGGGAAGTACAAAATATGTACCACTCAAATTCCCTTGGTAATCATTTTTGGTTGTTACCGTAATTTTTTCGGCAGTTTTTGTAGAAGTAGCCGTATCAAATGTGTAAGCGGTAGGGTCTGCTAATCCTGCGGTGAGTGCGGCCGCATTTACAGATGTTCCTACGGGAATTGTGCAACCCCCGTACAAAGCATCTTGAGCAACCACACGTTTTACCCAAAGTTTATTGGATTTCTTAAGGTAAGCACTTGCAGAATAAAAAGCATTATCATAGCCTACTTCTATGTTACCGTTTTCAGTAAACCAATTAAGTAAAGATGTTTCCGAATCAATAAATTTCAAAGAAGTGGGTCCTATAGGCGCATTAATTTGCAGATAAGCATAAATGCCATTTCCCACAGGAACACGTTGAGATTCATCAATTTCGGTTATCTCAGCAAAAGGAGCTACCATAAATACCTCATTTTAACTTAGATTATATGATTGTGCTGTTATAAATTAAATTTTAATTTAACCGTTCAATAATCTAAACTAATCTGATGTGTTTGGCGTCTTCAGGTTTGATTTTCAATTTGGCTTTATCATTAATAACTAGTCTTTGACGAGGTGATAAAATAATCTCATCATTATTATATGTCAATGTAATCGGGAAGTTTGCTCTTGAAATAACCGTTACTTTAACAATTTCCGGTTCTTTAACAGTTTCCGGTTCTTTAACGGTTTCTTCTTTTACTTCCGGTTTTTCTGTATTTTCGGTTTTAACTTTTGCCATTGTATTATCTCCTTTATCGTGAACTGCTCCTTGCTTTAGCTTGGAGCTTCTCGTTTCATCGAGGTTTGCCTTTCTTCTCTTGCGAGATTGAGGTCTTACATCCTCTCCGCGAGTGTTATCGGGAGTTCCTACCGATATTTCTCTTTTGCCTTCAAGCAAAATGTTTATTATGGTATTTTACTGTAACTTCTATGTGAAGTCAAATGTTCTTTTGTAAAAATTCATCTCTCTGCTTTAGCTGAGAGTTTTCTTTTTACCATTTATATGCTAATAAATTCAGTTTGGACGGTTTATCATCCGGAGGGGGCACGAGCGGTTTTTTCGTTTTACGGAAAAAATCATTATCCCATATAGATTTTTGAACCAATAAAGGTTGTTTATTATATTGATATTTAAACGAGGGTCCAAGAGTATATGTGGTTTTCATTTAAGTAATCTCTAATAACGTACAAGAATTCTATCTTTGTCATCACTGACTGCTTCTATAAAACTCGGTGATATTTCTTCAAATTCTTCGGTTGAAACATCATATTCACCTTGTTCAGAAAGTTCTAAAAGTTTATCAAAATCCTTATCGCCTTTTTCAACTACTTTACAATAATTAACAACATCGTTATCTACGATTACGCTAATATCTAATTCCATACCATCAAATGCACCGTTCTCAATATAATTTTGATACATTTGTTCATATAAATCAGCATTTTTTCCTGATTCATCCCACCATTTGATATAACGATCCATAAGCATTTCTAATAGAACATCTTCATCAATTTTTACTGTAACAGACATAATTTAATCTCCTTTTCTATTTAACAGTTAATTATTATTTTCAAATAATTCGTCTAAGAAGTCATTATAATCTTCCAATTTATCATTGTTATCTACATTGGTACATTTTTCTTCTATTGCTTCTTTTTGTTCATCAGTAATTTCTTTTATCTTAAGGTTATAAAGAATATAGTTATAACAATAATTTAACATAACATTATCTAAATCAGCATAAATTTCTTGCTCACTAGCCAAATATTGTCCTTGTTGAATGAGTTTAATAATTATTCCTGAATCTTTACTGTCAGGCATTCCAAATTCTTGACAAGCATCATCAATATAAGACCAATTATCTTTAGCCCAATCAAAAAGGTCATCATAATAAATATCTACTGAATCATCTGCTATTTCCGAAATAATATCAGCTATATAACCATCATTATAATCTTCCATTTTTCTTTGTACCCAACTTAAATCTAAATCCTTCATTAAGTCAGATACTATGTGTTTTTCAGCTTCATTTTTACTTTTTCTTTCAGAAATTTTTTTAACGGATTCGTTAGCTTTTCTTATAAGCTTCCTGCATTCAGAAATGTTTTTAATTGTTTTAGCCATTTTATTATCTCCTTTTTCTATTTAACAGCTTTTCTTATACATTCGTTAATGTTGTTGATTATTTCAGAATTAAAATTTTCTGATAAAACCTCTAAAACTTTAATATTATCAGGATTAAATACTATATAAACGTTACAAGGTTTCCCGCCAAAACTAAAATAATCTTTTACATCCTTACAAATTACAGAATCTATTTTATGGTCATCTTGATGGTCAAATCCACCACCATCACCTAATGTATCAAGATAATCTTCAGGTGTAAAATCTGAATTGTTGTATAAAAACACCAACTCGTCATCAGTTGAGTTTTCATCATCGATTTCATATTTACCATAATCACCTATTTCAAGACTTTTATGATTTTCCATATCTTTATTTATTTCTGATATTCGTTTGGCTAATTGAGAAGGTGTATACCATTTTTCTTCACCAAAATAATATGCAGATGAATCGTTAAAATCACATTCTATATAAGCACCTAAATCTACTTCACATTTTAATATTATTGAACCATAAGATTCTGCATTACTAATACTATCTGTCAGAAAAAATCCGTCAGATACTACTTTCGTATTTTTTCCTATCATACTTTTGGAAAATTTATCGAATCTGTAATCTGTACCATGATATAAAATCATTTTTATTATCTCCTTTTCTATTTAACAGTTATTTTACGCAAATCCATACTTCAAAATCATAATATCTTGTTTCATAATGATCATTATCATCAACATCTACTATATCTTCATCTTCCACATTATATCGAAATAAGATTTTATGACCGTTTTCTGTTTTTATTATCTTTGTAAGAGGTTTATTCTCAGGTAAATCATAAGACAATAAATATTCGTTATCTAATTGTGTCAATAAATCATCCCATGTGTATAAATCAGATATTTCCGTTCCTTCATATCCGTCTGTATAATCAGGAATTAACGTGTGTAAATTTTTATCGTAATATGAAGTATCTGTAACATAATTACGAAATACTACATAATAGTATTTTGCTTCATTTTCTTCTTCATTAGCTTTTCTTATACATTCGTTAATGGTATTGATTGTCTTAAGCATTTTGGATTTTCCCTCCAAACTGAGTTGCTTATCTATCTTTTGTTTCTTTAACTTTTTAAGTTTTTGCAGTTTACCCGAATCTCGTAATTTCTTAAAAGCTAAATTTTCCGTGCTGAATTCACCATGTTCGGATAAACCGGATTTACGCATTTGATATATTTTATCAAGAAGTTTTTGAGCTTCTTCACTGTCATCACATCTGTCTATGGCTTCTTTTAATTCGTTATACTTGGCATTAACAGCATTATCATTATCGGTAGGTTTTATTTTTTCGGGCTTTTTGAGCCATTTATCTTTAAGAAGAGAATAAATCCCGTTAGATATTGCTTGTGCTCTTGAATCTTCGGCATATAACTCAACGGGTATTCCGTAAATATTTATGTCATGGTCATCGTTAAATTGAGATTTCATAGACCATAAATACCCTTCTACCACCGGACAATCTTCATGAACTTTGTCATAATCCACTATTAAATGAAGATCTATGTCGGAATGAGGGGTATAATTATAATTAGCGGATGAACCGGTTATCCGTACGTCTTTTATGGCATCTGAAGGAATATCAAGATACTCTGTGAAAGCATCCGATATTTCCTTCAGTTTATCTTTTACTTCGGGTTTAAGATTAAAACCCGTCCATATTTTAGGATTTAATTTATCTTTAAATTTCATGACTTGTCCTATGTTAAAAAATGTCCTAGAAATTATATTTCCTTCTTGCTTCTTCGCTTGACTACCGTCAATAACTCTGCGGGCTCTACAGGTCAGACCGACCTTGATTATGTTAAAAATTAATCTTCATCCTCATCATCCGTATCATTTAAACCATAATAATCAAGTACGGCATCACTGAAATACAAAGATTTCCGCTCATCTGTAGTATCATAAAGTTGTTCTATATCATGATACCCTGTTTGACGATAGATGACATAATTAAGAGTTTCGGTATTATATCCTCCAACGTCTACTGCCATAGACAATTCATCTTCAGTGCATAATTCATTAACAAGAATAAAATCATAAATCAAAGTTGCTTCATCCTGATAATCCTCATTTACTTTTCTTACAAGCTTCCCGCATTCAGAAATGTTTTTAATTGTTTTAGTCATTTTATTATTTCCTTTTATTATTTAAAAATTAATCTACGGGTTTTTTAAGTAATTTAACAATTTTTATTAGTTTTCTTTTCATTAGAAAACGAAGTAGCCCAAGTTCCTTCATTAGCTCTTCTTACACACTCGTCTATGCTCTTGAATAAGTCTTTTTTACTTTCCTTTTTATCCCAATAAGGAGAATAACAGAACGGTAACTCATACCATATATCATGGTCTATATTATCTCTGAATGTAGTAACATTTGCATCCTTATATTTCAGTTTATTTACCAATTCGGTTGATTTGGGAGATTTTCTTAAATATAAATCACTGTAATAATGATCTATATCTTCGGCAGGTAATTCCTTTACAGCTATGGCGTGTATTTCGGAAGGTTCTATAAGTTCTTCCGATTTTTTAATTCTTTTAGTCATCTTATTATTTTCCTTTTTAGCTTCTTTACTCTTTTTCACCCTTATCAATTCGTCATGATTATAAGTATCTTTCATTTTATCTTTCCCGAATTTTTCTATTATTCTATCTATAAGAGCATCTAATTTTCTCTCTCTATCGTGAAACTTAAAATCATTAAAGCTGTCTAAAATATATGTTCTTAAATCAATATCCCGTAAATTGTAAACATGGTCTGTCGGTGAAGGTCCTGATACCCATTCTCCGTTTGTAACATCCAATGTACCCTCTGCAATATAGATGGGCATTGTAGCTCTTGTTTCTTTATCTATTCCTACAAATTTAACATCCACAAGATCATCAAAATCTGTTTTAAAAATATCTGCATGAGAAATAAATTTATCAAATTTCGGTAATACAACAGACCCTAATTCAGCACTCATAGGATATTCTTTTTCATTAACTTGTTTGTTAATTTTTTCAGCAAGTTTCCTGCATTCGGAAATAGTTTGAATTGTTTTAGTCATTTTATTTATTCCTTTTATTGTGTCTTAATCTTACCTTTTATATTAGAAATTTTTCTCAATTCTGCTTCTATTTCTTCAGAAGTTCTTTTTAAATTATTACGAGAACAATCAAAATCCCCTCCTATTTCTTTAGGAGCTCCTTCAAGAGAAGTGAGATTATTATAAGAGCAATCAAAACTCCCTCCTACTTTTTCGGGAGCACCCTCTAAAGAAGTAAGATCATTAGCAAAACAACTAAAATCTCCTTCTACTTCTTTAGGAGCTCCTTCAAGAGAAGTAAGTTGACTATAAAAGCATTCAAAATCCCCTCCTACTTCTTTAGGAGCTCCTTTAAGAGAAGTAAGATAGTTATGATAACACCAAAAACTCCCTCCTACTTTTTCAGGAGCACCTTCAAGAGAAGCGAGATTATTATAAGAACAAATAAAATCGCCTTTTACTTCTTTAGGAGCACCTTCAAGAGAAGTAAGATAATTACCGGAACAAATAAAATCGCCTTTTACGTATTCAGGAGCACCTTCAAGAGAAGTTAAACCTAAATTACTACAGTTTATGCTACCACCATACAATTTTATAATCTTTCCTTCTCTTTCAGCATCAGCATAAGTATATTCTTCTGCTTCATTAGCTTCTCTTACTTGCTCATTTACTTTCTTGATAAGTTTCCTGCATTCGGAAATGTTTTTAATTGTTTTTGCCATTTTATTTATTCCTTTTTGCTATTTAAAACGTTTACTTATGATATTAATCAGTTTTTCAATCGCTTTTCCTACTTGCGGTATAACTTTTTTAATTCTTTGGAGCAATTCAATGGTATCATGTATAATGTCTTTGATTTCTTCTGCCAACTTGGCATTATTTTCAGCTTCCGATTTCAATTCCGCAAAAGCTTTTGTGACCGTAGTTACCATAACAAATTTTTCAAGAATGTTCATGCGCAAATCCTCCATAAATTTCCATATATCAAAAATTAAATTATTGTGGAAAATTTACGGTCAAAAATCAGACATTATTAATTATTTGCAGAATTGCATCAGGATTGATGTTATCATCATCATTTAAAGAACATACATATTTTATTAAATCAGGTAAAACATGTTTAATCTTTTCATAAATCTCACTGTTTTTATAATCGGAATATCCGTATTTTGAATATAAACTGCCTGTTATATAACTAAACTCTTTGACATCGGAATAAACAGACAACATAATTTTATATATTTCATTCCAAGGTAATATTTTATTATTGCGTTTAGATTTAATATTACAAACTCTCAAAAAATTCCCTAATTCAACTGCCCAATGATTTACGGATCTTGGATATTTATTACCATACCCTATTATTTTACAAGCATGTTTAAAAATTTCTGTGGTCTGATCTTCTATCTTTTCTTTTAACTTATTACTTTGTAAAGCGAATTCACATAAGTTTAAAACGTTTTCAATAATTCTATACATAATCTTCTTCCTTTATTATTTGTAAAATAATATCCAAATTTGCTCTTTTCTCTTTTAAAGACTGAATATATTCTATAAGTTTCGGTAATATTTTCTTTATCTGTTTAAATACATCCCTATCGGTCATGTCGGAATATCCGTATTTTGAAGCTAATTCTTCCGGAATAGTTGAAAATTCAAATAAATCGGAATACACACTCATCATTTCTTCTAATATTTCTTCTACAGGCAATATTTTATTATTGCGTTTAGATTTAATCTTACAAACCTGAAGTAAACCATTAATTTCTTTAGCCCAGTGAATAAGTTGTTCAGGATATTTATTACCAAATGCAATTACTTTATACAAATGTTTAAAAATTTCCTCAGTCTGATCTTCGATCTTTTCTTTTAATTTATTGTTTCTTCGAGCTAATTCACATAAGTTTAAAACGTTTTCAATAATTCTATACATAAAATATCTCCTGCTACATACTATAATAAAAACAAAAAGCAAATTAAATTTTCAATTTTTAGAAAAATTTTTATAAATCTTTACAGTTTTCAAACAAGAAAGAAAAACTTGATAATACATTAAATTGAACGGTTTCATTTTTATATGATACTTCAATCACATAATATACCGAATCTTTTTCTTTAAAAGTTTTTATCTGTCTGAATTTAATTTTATTCTCATTCAAAAACGTATTAATCTGAAAAACGGTAGCTTCTTTATTTTGCAGTTCTTTTAATCCGACAGCCACGGATTTATTTAATTTGCTTAAAGCTTCCGTGGCTGTCTTATCGTAATACTTACTATATTCTTCTAACTTTTTATTAACAAAATTTATATTAACAAAATTTATATCAGTTATGTTATTCGGCATACAATACAATCCTGTCAGCATTGGTTATATCTTTATACTTAAAATTAATCTTGGTTTTAATAAACCCGTTGTCAAAATATTTTAATGATTTATAAATTTTAACCGTGATAAACAAAACCAATTCGGCAGAATCCCAAATCTCGTTAAATTGTTTTCCGTAATTTAAGTCATTCTTAATTTGATTAACTATCTCTCTTATATCTAAATCCCGCAGTTCAAGCGGAATACTGTCTATGGTTTGTTCAGCCAACTTAAAGTAAGTTCTTTTATCTCCGTTATTGACATCGAACCAATCTCTGTCAAATTTAAGAGTTAATTCTAACATACAAGTCCTCCGTTCTGATATTTTCTATTTCTTTATAATAAAAAGCATTAACTATATCTTGTGCATTAATAATCTTTTCTAATTCAGATCCCAAATGAACGGTTAATCTGAATTCATCAAAAATAATTGTTCGACTATCACTTGTTATTGTATGATTAGAAAACTCCAGACGACTTCTAAGAATATTTATAGCTTGCATACTATTATATAAATTATCAAATCTGTAAAGTTTACCTGTTTTGGTTTCAGTATTTTCCAATAATAAATACGGTATATTCTTATAATAATCGGGAAGTTTTTCCAGAGTTATAACATAAGCGTTATCGTCTATCATTTGTGCCAAAGATAACGGAGTATAACCGCTGCTTATACTTGTCAGGTAAGGGTCAAATCGGTCATTATAAATAATCCATAAATCTTTAGAGTTGTGATATTCATAAATGAATAATCCGATTTTTCTGCCAAAAAATGATTTAATGTCTACAAAATTTATTTGGTTCTCATCAACCTGTATGCTGAAAGTCATATCATCGGGAGTGAAAACCATAGTGCTGTCAAATTCATCATAGTCGGAAACATCTGCTAAGGAATTATTTACCACATAAGCCATGAGTTCCCGTAATTGATTCGGATTGCTTTTAAAAATAATACTCATAATTAAAGAATATCATGATAGTTACAAAAACTTAAAATTTCTTGTAATGATCTTAAACCCGGTAGCTTCTCTGTTCCGTTATCAGTAATTTTCACTAGGGAGGGTAAAGTAGAAATGCCATGCTCTTGAGCAAATTTTAATCCTTCGGGTTCATCTATACTAACAGGTATAACTTCTATTTTATAATGCTCCAACATTCCTTGAAGTTTTTTACACCCCGGACAATTACTGCTTCCTACTTTATACAGTTTCATGAATTCTTTCCTCCTTCTGACCTTGATTTAATCACATGATACCAATATCTTTCCATAGATAAATTGTAATATTTTTCTTCTTTTTCTATACAAATAAATTTTCTCTTAGTATTATAGCATGCTATGGCAGTTGTACCACTACCTGAACAGTTATCCAATACTAAATCATTTTCATTAGTATATGTTTTAATTAAATACTCAAATAAAGCTACGGGTTTTTGAGTAGGGTGAAGAAAATTACCGTTACAATGCTCTTTACTTATTGTAATAATACTTTTTGGATATTTTTCATCACTCATAACAACAGGAAGCATCTTAAAATTACCATAACAATTATTATTAAAATCCTGACCTGTTATCTTTCTGCTATGATTTTTCTTATGCCATCCGACCTTCTCCATTTGCGGGTTATAAACCGGTAATTTTTTATAAAATACACATATATCTTCATGACTTCTTAACGGCATTTTATTGGCATTAAGAAAACCTGTGGGTAAAACTTTATCCCAAATCAAATTATATCGCCATAATTTTACATTACTTCTCATCAAATCCGCAGTAAACATCCCATTTGCCGCTAATACTATTGCACCGTTATCTTTTATTATTCTTTCATATTGTTTCCACAAAGATATAAAAGGTATTATATTATCCCATGAAGCACCTTTATTCTTTTTATTCAATACACCATAAGGAAGGTCACATAATATCATGTCTATCGACTTATCATCAATATCTTTCATCACTTCAAGACAATCACCAAGATATATTCGATTACTCTCTAACATACTTTTCTCCTTTAGTGTAATTGTCTATCATATAATCTTCAAGTTTACAATTCGGATTAACGGCAGAATGACTTATACCTTGCCCGTGCTAAAGCTACATAATGTAAATTAAGTTCATCATAATACTTGGCTATCTTTGAACCGTCCTCATTGCATAAACTCCATTTCTCATCCGGGCCTATTATAACCGAATCCCATTCCAAACCTTTTGAACGGTGAGCGGTTATAAGAGTATATGTTATATCAGGGTACGGTTCATTTTCTGCTCTGATAAGTTTCTCTATTATATCTAATAAACCTTTTCCATATTTCTCATATAAAGTGTATGCTTTATAAATATCAGGGTCACTGTTAATTCCTATAATTTTTATGGCATTATTCAAACTGACGGTTTGATTTTCTTTTATCTTTATCTGTTTAATATAATCGGTTATGTTGTTAAAGACTTCCGGTTTGTACGGGTCATTATTCATATTGAATAATCTTTTAAGTTTATTAATCGAATGATAATCATTCTCATCAGTAAAGACTTTCCAAAGATAATAAATTAATACCTGCTGAGATTCTTTCAACGAATTTATTCCGTTCATACAAATTTGTTTCATGTCATTAGTCATATAATTTATTTTTATTCGAGTATCATCAGGACAATTCGTGATAAGAGAGATGGCATAGCTTAATATTCCGGCATTCGTTCTGAATAACACTACGTTGTGTTTATTGGTTTCTATTTTTTCAGGTTGTTCCGTACCTTCTATGTATAAATTCAACCCTATATTACAAGCCAAATCAGCTATATTTTGTCCAAATCGGAATGACTTAGACAAGTTATATTCCGGACCGTCTAATTCATCAAACGCATTTATACACCCGTTAAATTGATAAATAGCCTGATAAGGGTCCCCTACCAGATATTTCTTTTTGGCATTAAAGTTCTTAAATATTTCTAATATAAACTTATTGGTATCTTGTGCTTCGTCAAGAAGAATATATTGATACGCATTTTTCATACGGAAGTTTTTAATTTTGGCTGCTTCCTTAATGTACATCTGATGAGTATAAGTCTTATTATCAATCAGATGTTTCATTATATTATAGAAAATATTCAATAAATCTTCCGTTATAATTACACCTGATTGATACTGTATTCCCATAACGGGTATACTTCTGTACCCTATAATCAAATCTTGCATAGAAGATTCTGCTCTTAATTGTTCAGTTTTCTTTTCTATAAACTTCTCAAGCGATAACCATGATTTTGTGTATTCGGCATGAAGTTCATGAACATACGCATGTGTCAGCCATCTGTATTGTTTATCGTATTCGGCTTGTTTCTCTATGATAAGTTTAAAGTCTATGTTATTACAAACATTAAACTGTCCTATGGTCCGGGTCCATATTCTGTATGCCACACCATAAGTTGAAAGCACGTCAAGATATTCTGATTGGTCCGCAAATTTATGAAGTGCCTCGTTTTTCATGGATTGGTTATACACAAGATACAATATCTTAGCATAAGGGTCCTTAGCATGTATATTCCGTGCAAGTTCGGTCATGGTGAAGGTTTTTCCCGAACCTGCGGCTGCTGATATTTTAATTACTTGAGCATCCGTTTCTACCGAACGTATTATATTTATCTGTTCATTGGTTAATTGCATAATTTAATCTTCCCTCTTTATATAAAAGAATAACAAAAAGTCGGTTTCTGTGTGCGAAAACCGACAGGATAAATAGTGTGTCAAAATTGGTGAAAGATACCAAAAAGAGAGGATTCTGTTATAATTTTGGTTCAAGTCTTTTTAAATAACTGACGTAATCATCTATATCAGCATAATTTTTAGTGCTTATAGGATTTATATCTATAGGAATGTCTTTTCCGTTTATATCAGAAATTCTATAATCGTTATGAAGCATATTAAAAGCATCATCTTCTTTATAATCACCGGAGTATAAAAGAATTACATCCAAATCTGAACTATCCGTAGATTTTCCCGAAGGTATAGAACCGTATAATCTCATATCTTCTATTTTAAATTCGGATTCTTCTATTCCCATATTATCAAGGTCATCTTCTATACTCGATTGAATATACAGTAAAATTTCATCTTCATCCTGTCCGAATTTTTTGCTTATGAAATCTTCACCTTCGGAACGAAATTTTTTCTTTAACTTATCTGTCATATTAGAAGCCCATTTACTCAAACTCTTATTTTTATTCTTGTTCCATACTTCAAGGTTGGTTAAAGCTCTTATTACTTTATCATAACCTATTTTATCAACAAGTCTATCAAAATGAGATTGAGGTAAATCTTCCACATTTTTACCTTGCGGTACTCCAAGTATGCCCGGATTTTTAACTTCTATATTATCAGTTTCGTAAGCTACTTTTAATTCTTCGTGAATTTTTCTGATTAAACTGTGCATACTGTTTCCTACAATACTTCTACTCTTATGTTATTTACTTTGATATTATCAATGAAATCTGCCATGTTATCGTCAACATCTAATTCATTGTATTCTTCCATCCATTCTTCTGCTGATTTATCGACAAAATCCCATTCTACATTGTATTGAATATGTTCATGTTCTTCATTTTCTCTAGCGTCATAAAAAGTCCATGAAGAATGGTCAAACATATCGGCAGGATCTTCGTCAAACCAATCTGTTTGCTCGCCCGGAATCATTTCTTGACAAATATTTGAAACATCTTCCAAAGTCTTGGCTCTTTGTAGTGCTCTTTCCAGTTTTCTACGAAAAGCTTCTATCTCTCTATCTGTCATTACTTCCGATTCATTAGCTTTTCTTACTTGCTCATTTACTTTCTTGATAAGCTTTCTGCATTCTGAAATAGTTTGAATAGTTTTAGTCATTTTATTTACTCCTTCTGTTAAACTAAGTTATATTAAAAATTAAATCCTCTGCATTGTATCTCCGTTAAATAAAGTTCCTTTATCATCTATATAAATATGAGATACCTTATTTAACTTATCATATACAGGAGAATTTACCTGTTTATCCTGACCGATATTTACGTGTAAATCCGTATAATAATATGTTTTATCAAATCCTGTACCTTCTATGTATCTCAGGTAAATCTCACGTTCTTTCTCATCATACGAAACATGCCAAGGTTTATGTTTGGAAATATAATGTTTAATAACAGGATTTTTTAGAGCATGATTATATTCCGTGAGCATTTCATTTACGTAATCAAATTTACGAGGCGTTTGGAATCTCATGGCATTATATTTAAGAGGTAAATATAAAACATCATGTGCCATAACTCGGTTTAAAGCATCCTGGTCGGGAAGCGTATTAACAGGATTATTGAGTTCTGCTCTTACTTTCTCAAAATAATTATTATCATACCATTTTTTACAATCAAAGAATATAACTCCTGAATTGAAATAATTAATGGTACCTGTCCTTTTTCTTCCCGTTTTATAATTGCAATCAAGAACAGCTCCTATGCAATTACCTTTTAAATCCGTTTTAAATAAGTTTGTTAAATCTTCTTGAATTAAAGTATCACAATCTATATATAAAAGTTTTCCTTTTTTCAAAAAATGAGGTACATAAAGTCTATATGCCGCAGCTTCCGAGATATAATGTACTCCGCACCTGAAATTTTCAAAATCTTCTTTATTTATGTCTATAAATTCGGGATTGCATAAGTCTTTTAATCTCTCTTTTGATTCATTCGATAAATGTCGACTTGCTATGATAAACTCATATTCTGTATCCGGATTTTTGGTTCGAAGTGCCGAATTGATAGAAACAGCCGCATACGGTATATATGTTTCATCCGTGCAATAACAAATTCTTAATTTCATAATTCAATTCCCTTCCGTGCAAATACTGATTTTAATTCATTACCGCAATAAGGACAGTGAGTAAAACTGTAATCATCAAATTGTCTGTCACACTTGGTACAATGTTTAGACATGTAATGTTTTCTACATTTTATATCGGAAACCAAATCAGCTTTATCTATAAGTTTAGCCAATAAATGCCTGCTCCAAATTCTTCCTGTCATAACGCATTCAATATTATGCTCTCTACAACTTTTGATAAAAGCGTATAATTCGGATTTATTAAATGCTCTCATATTTAAAGCAGGAAGAACTTCATCAAGCACCACCATATCATAACCGTTAAGATAATTGGCATAAATAAAATCCCATGCCTGACGAATTATCCTTATATCTTCCTCATCTATATTAGAAGCCAGAGTTATTTTATCTCGACCAAATTGTCTTACGGTTAAATTATGGTCTAAGGAAGCCAAATAAGTAAATGCTTGTTCTTTGGTTTTTAAAAATTGTACGGCTAAAACTTTCCAATTGTATGATAAAGCTCTTACGGTTAAACCTATGGAACTTGTAGTCTTACCTTTGGATTCTCCACAATAAATTTGTACATATCTCTCTTTTGGATGCATTGTGTTTTCTTCAGGACGTACCATATAAATAATTCTCCCAGTTAAAGTTAATAAAAACCGACTATTATAAATTAATAACAGTCGGTTGAAAGAAAATTATTTTACATTTTCAAAAGAACATTCACAATCATTATGTGCAACTTTTATTGCACCGGATAATGCTTCATAAATCTTATTTTTACCTCTGCCGCTTAGGTCAGCAAAATTCATTTGAGTTCCGTCTGTAAATAAAATGGTAACAGTGTACTTGTCTTCATGTTTTACGAATGATACTGTTTTTACACAATCAGTGTTTACGAGTTGTTGTTCTACTCTTACTAGCATTTTTAAGTCTCCTTTTATTAACTACACTAAAAGTATATCAATTATGTGCATCTTTTATCAAATGATATTTTAATGTTTCAATTTCCATAGTTATTCACCTATTACAGTTACTATATGTTCTAGCTTAAGAGCATTATAATCACTGTCAGGAATAGGACATTTTGCAGCTTTAACATAATAAACAATATCACCTTCATTCAGGCAGTCTATTTTATCTGATTTGGCTATTACTTTTCCTTTAAGTAAATGTTCTCTGCGTTCGGCTTCAGCAGAGTTAGTAGCCAGAAAAATACCCCCGGCCGATTTAAGTTGTGTTTCTTGTTCTGTCTTTTCGATAGGTTCTACTATCACAAAATCATTTAACGGTTTATAGGTCATAATTTTTTCTCCTTTAGTAGAAGAATATCATTTTATGAACTTAAAGTCCACGGGTTTGTATGGCATAAGTATCATTGTAAATCTTTTTAAGACTTATGGAGTTCTTATTGGCTCTCTGAACGGAATTCAAACAATCTTTCAAACTTGATTTATCCAAATCGGTATGCTCTGTTACTTCATCACCTTTAATCTCGTATCTCATTTTAAAACCGTTCTTGTAAGCTATAAGAACACCTATCACATTGTTGTCGGTTTCAAATAAATTTTGTTTAAATATGGCTCCATTTCTCAAACTGTTTTGCATATATTCTAAGGTAACATTATCCTGCAATAATTTATTGAGATTATTCAAATCCAAATATCCCGTATCAGAATTAACAGTCCATACTTCCCGGTTTAAAGAATCATCAAAGGTTAAATTAACCAAGGTGTCATCATAATCAGCTTCTTCATTGGCTTTTTTAAGATACTCGTAAATGTTTCGTAATAAGTGCATTATTCTGCTCCCTCAGGATTTTCAAGTTTATCTGCTGCTTCTTTTTCACCGTCTTTAATTAAATCCGGACTGTCTAAACCTATCACGTCCAAAGCTTTTTGAAGTTCTCCGACATGCACTATTTCTTCATTACTCAAATCTTCCATTAAAGCGGCTAACTCATTTAAGCCTTTTTCTTTCAATTTAACTGCTGCGGATAAATAGTTAGACGAGGCATCCTGCTCATCCGAAATAAGAGCTCTCAACAAAGCTTCTATGTCATTGCCAAAATCTTCATTTTCATTGGCTGATTCAAGTTCCAAAGTTTTCTCACTTGAGTATTCATCTTCAAGTTGAAAAATCAAACTCTTTATAACTGAAACTGTATCTGCCGTTAACTGTTTTTCATTTTCGGAAATAACAGTATCGCTTAAAATATTATTGGTACGGGTATCAGTTACTTCTACATAAGCTTCGTCTATTTCAGAGCTAATAATTCCGGTCATAACTTTAAAATCACCTAAATTAAAGGTTATTTCATTCTTATCTTTAGTCTTAACTACTTTAATCTTTTGCTTTTTTAAATAATCCGTTAATTCTTTAAACATGTCATAATACCTCTTTATAATAGAAAATAAATATTTACTTTTCTAAAATTTCCTTACATTTCAAAATTTTATTATGAGTATAATCTATATAGGACATACAAAGAGCATATTCTTTACAAAAACTCTCAATATCTCCGGTATTAGCATAATTTTTGAGATTTTTAATATATTCTTGAAGGTCAAAAGTCATAAGTTCATAAGTCCGAATAACTTTTGATTTACTTATAATATAGTCATTTATTATGGTTATGTTTCCTTTTACCAAATCCGCATATTGATTTATTTTGAATAATATTTTATGTACTTTGGACAGAAAATCGGATTGTACTCTTAATTTGATTGTTGTATAAAATTCCCGTTTAACCGACCAATCTTCTTTATAAATAAAAATTATGGCATCGGGATTATTTATATAGCTTTTAACGGATTTAATCCTTGTACCCCTTACCTTATATTTCTTATTACCGATAATAACACACGTACTGTCTTTATCCGCAAATATTCCGTTATAATTTTCTTCTGTTAATAACTTATTTATCTCTGTTGAATCAGTACTTGCGGAAACTTTTAATTGTGCTCCGTATAATCTGATAAAAGAAATATTTGGATCTAATTTTTTAAATTCTTCTTCAATTTTGGAAATCATTCAAAACCTCACATTGTAATTGAACAAGTTTAAATGCCATGTCTATATGATAATCTTTCAAACAATTAATATATCCTATAACTTGTTCATAAGATTTGAATGTTTTTATATTATTATCATCATCATTAAACCAAATTCCGTATAAAGTTTTCTTATCTAATTTCTCTTTAGTATCTTGAGATATGTTTATTTTAGTTTCGTCTAATTCGGGCTTTACTCCGAAACAAACTTGTTTATCGGATTTCCTTTTTTGTATAATCTTCTGAGAGGACTTTCTTTGTATAATCTTCTGAGAGGACTTTTATCTTCTTCACTCGGAATTAAAATATCCAAACATTCGGCTTTACATCTGTCTAATATCTTATAAAATTCCGAAGAAACCTGTTGGGCCTTGTTACCTGTGGTTACATAAGACCTTACATAATTAATATAAACTCTTATGGTCCGTTCGGTATAATCTAACCGGTTAATCGTGTCTAAAATACGGAGTAACTTAAATTTTTGATACGCATATAATTGACATAATAACATCTCTAAACGTGTGAGTGTAGTTGTTCCTGCTTGTGGTTTAATCATTCTCATAATGCATTCTTCCTTTCTTTTTAAGGAAGAATATCTAAAATAAATTAAGTTTATTAAAAATCCTAAAAATTGTTACATAAATTAATATAACTCTACTAGAAATTCCAGAATTATCCAGGATAAATTTTTATACACTTCTAATATATTTAATAAAACTCATATAAAAAGTTTAATAGAGTTTATTCTGGAATTAGTAATTTTTAATAATTAAATGTTTGTTAGCGGATTTAAACCTGTTTTTAATATTAATAGCATATTGTTTATCATATTCATCATAAACATAATCTTTGTATAAATCATAGATTAAATCAGTCTTACCTATAATCATTAATGCTTTACACTTAAGATTTTTAAAATCTTCTGCCAACTTTTCATGAAATTCTTTTGAATTATCTATATTATTATTTCCATACTTATTAAAAACCGAATCATAAGGAGGATCCAAAAACATAAAATCATCAGGTTTAGCCATAGTAAAAATTTCAGAATAATCTTTACTGTATAATACGGCATTTTGAAATAAAATACTGTGTTCTTCGGTCAGACTTATACTTAAAGATTTTGAATGATTAAACGGTACATTAAATTCCATTTTGGAATTTACTCTTGATAAACCGTTATATGCAAGTTTATTAATGATATAATAAACCGAAGCAGGTAAAAAATCCGAAGGTATTTTATTGTTATAAACATCTCTCATAAGATAATAGAATTTCTTCCTGTCATCTTCGGAATAATTCTTAAATGTATCGGCTATCGACCATAATTCAGATTCTAATTGCGTATATCTGTTTTTAACGGTCAAATAGAAATTCATAAGTTTCTTATTCAAATCGTTTAAAACAGCTTTTCGGGGTTCAAGATGAAAATATACGCTCGCCCCTCCTAAAAACGGTTCATAATATATGCTATATTCTTTTGGGAATAAATCTATAAAATATTTAATCTCTTTGGCTTTACCACCGGGATATTTTAATATAGCTTTCATTATTTATATTCCTTTCGCTACTGCCGGTTCAGGTACGTTCATTATCACCTACCTAATTACAAAAACTAATGAATCCGAAAATTATAGCGATAGTCATACTAATTCTGATAAATTCTTCTAAGATTTCTTTCATAATCAATACCTTATAGCTTTGAACAATACCACTTAACTTTATTACGAATATAATCTCCTACTGACCTTGCAGGAATTTCAGGACAATAAGGAATATAACTTATGTCTATTTTTCCTGCACTTGTCGTTCGAGGATTAGCCAAACCAAATTCATAATGAGTGAGAACAGTTTGATTTGTTACAGGTATAGAATATCTTTTACAAAGTTCGGCACAAAGTTTAAATGCCGCTTCCATTTGTTTTTGAGTAATCGGATATCTCCCGGGATTATTCCGTGAATTAAATCCTGCCATACCGCAAACAGAGATTCCAATAGAGCCTGTATTACCGCCACCCGTATGAGCGGCATATTTACCGTCATTACAATTTTCATTATCTTCAGGTTTATATTTACCGTTATAAACTTTTCCGTTCTTGTCTATTATAAAATGATAATGAGTTAAATCAGTATTATTGGGAAAATAAGTACCTGCGGTCCAATGAAGTATTATCCTTTTCAATTTTCCTGTTCCTCCTTAGCTTTAATACAACTTTTAGATTGAACCGTTTGTTTTTCCAGTTCTTCCAAAAATTCTTTTATACCTATACGGGGAATAATTCCCATAAGTTTATTACCCATATAACAATTTCTCATTACATCATTATAAACTTCAGAGAATACTTTATCAGTTATCTTTTCTTTAATTTCCCGATAAATTTCCTTGTAATACTTCAAACAGGAATTCCAATTTTGCTCGATAAACCTCTTATCTCTTTCTTCCGTTTCTATATAATATTCATACAAATTACAAAGAATTGCCACTTTCTGTTGCATGATGCTACCGTTAAAAGGTACACGCTTTTCTGCTTCCTTAATAGCATAAATCATGTTTTCAGTGTAGCCTACAAAAGACTGGTCATACGAATATTGAGCATTATTTATCCGAGTTATTGAATCTTCTTTAAAGTGCCAGTAATAAATCACATCCGGAATAAATTTAATTTTTTCCTGTTCATTAGAACAAAGCTTGCACAGCATATTAAATCCGTTATCTTCATTTGCTCTGCTACCCGGCAAGAAATGTATTTCATATTTCTTTATGAAATCTCTTTTATAAAGTTTCCCAAACATCCAAACTGTGTCATTCGGATGAGGAATATACGCTATGCGCTGATCTTCCACAAACTGACCGAAACAACAAGCATTTGTAGGTTCTGCAAATAATTGCATGCGTAAAACTTTTAAAGCAAAAGCCCCGGCAAAAGTATCGTCCGCGTCTATAAACGTTACAAGCGGGTTTGTTGTATTGTCTAATCCGAATTGTCTGGCGTCACCGGGACCACCATTAGATTCCATTTTAATTTCCCTTACAGACATAAATGGTGAAAACATATCTACAAACTTTTGATAATCTCCCCCATCACAATCATTTACGATTGTAACTTCTATATCATCAACAATCTCTTGACAAGCTATGGATGATAATGTTCTTAAAATGGTATTTTGTGCTTTATATGCAGGTATAATTATGTCTATTTTGGGTAAATTCATTTTATTCTCCTTCATATAAAGAATATCAAATTACTCATACAATGCCGTATAGTTTAAAAGAGTTACCCCGTTTGCACCTGTACCATAAATAGCGTTAAATGTATTATACGTTTGTGTATTTACACCGTTTGCATAAGTAAACGGGATGTAAACATTCTTTGGCAAAGATGTACCGTTAAAACATCCTGTAGCATTTGATACAGAATCAGAACCTATATAAATATTTCCGCTTAAATTACTACAATAGCTAAAAGCGTTTGCCAAATTTGTACAACGTATATTAGAAAATCCTGTCGGAACTTGTTGCAAACTGTAACAATTATCAAACAAATAACTCGCATCTGTTGTTATATCATTTGAAGCAGTTCCTATAAAATTAACGCCTGCTCCGTTCCAATATCTGATATTACTAAAACATCCTCTAATAGTTTTCAAATTATTTACGGCTATATTCAAATCAAATGTTGTATTATTACAATTATAAAATGTCTGACCCAAATCATCAACTTTATTTAATGTGCCGTAAAAATGTTTAGCAGAGTATGCACAATTATAAAAAGCCTGATAACCGTTAATAAGATTAGCAGGAAGATAAAAATTACCACTTAAATTTGAGCATATATCAAAGCAACAAGATATATCCTCCACATCAGAAGGGAAATGAAAACCATTGGCCGTTGTAGAACCCATGAAATTAACTAACTGTTTCTCATTGGCAAAGGCATAACACATGTTCCTTAAAGTGTCAGGGAAAAATCCTACTACATTTTGTAGTTTGTTATATGTATAGGAATTCCAAAAATTAGTTTTAATATGAGATATATCGACGAGCTTATTACTTTGAAAATTTATAGTTGCAATATTATTTCCGGGACAAAAAGCATAAGAAGCGTTAATAACATAGAAGGTATAGTGACGGATGTACTGGTTATATAAGAACAACCATTATAACAGTAACTTATGTCCTCTACTGAATCAGGTAGAGTAGCCACAGTTGTAACGTGAGAATTTCTAAAACACCTGCACATATTTATAACTTTATTCGGAATGGTTAAATTGGTTATTAAATATGTATCTGAAAAAGTATAGGCCAAATTAGTTACATTAGCAGGTAAAGGTCTTGCATAAGTTAATGTGAGACAATTTCGAAACATCTCTGACATGTCTATGTCTTCAGCTTGACTTGCAGTATAATTAGCCAAATTAAAAGCGTTATTCGTAATATTATAAGACCACGCATACATACTGCGCATATTAGCACAATGTGTCATTTCCCCGAGTGTATTTTTTAAATGAAAGCAAGCGTCAAACATTTTATAAGCATTTGTTATAGAACTTGGTAACGTTATATGAGAATCAACCCACGTACTCCTGTTTCTAAACATGCAAGAAGCATCTTGTAAAGAAGAAGGTAAACTTATGTTATTCCCATACAAACTTATATAAGTATTACCTTGCACAGTAATTTCAAATGCATGTGACATATTTGTAATATTTGGATTAAGATTGTATACATTTTTAACAGCGTTACAGTTGTAAAAAGCATAAGAAGCATCATTATTGACAAAAGGAACGTTATTTGTATTAACGTTCACTATATTAGGATTATTAGAATAACAATTATTCTGAATTTCTATTTTAGTACATAAAACCATATCTTCTTATACCTCTATAATGTTAGGGGTTTTGGGATTAACTCCCGTTCCCGTGTATTTTGTAAATTTCACTCTTAATTTACTGTCTATATCATAGTTATAACCGCTTATGTCTACTTCTTGCGGCACCAAACTTTGATATATCAAGCGATTACCGTAATAAATCTCGCTTACTTTTTGGTTACCGTAATAAACTTCATCTATTTCTTGATTACCGTAATATATGCTCAAGGTTTATTGCTCCAATACGAAATAATAAGTTGTGGCATCGGGAGTTGCGGGTAGTGCATTCACTACCTGAAATTGATTAGCCAAATTATCTATGGTATCTTTTGTAAGCTTTTCGGACGGTACTTTTTCATCCGATAAAGTTTCTCCGAAAGAAGTTTGAATATTACTTTGTGCTATAAACTGCTCATTAGCTTCTGATTTTGTATAATAAGGTCCTTCACTTCCTATATAACTCCAAGAACCTATATCACCCGATTTAATCCATCTGTAATAAGAAGAAGCATCGCTGTGAGTGTTATCGGAAATAACTTTAATTATATCGTTATCTTTCAAATGTGTAGTATCATAGTCTATTAAATCAGTATATGTTCCGACTATATCAGTTACGTCTGAAGAACCTGTCAAAGCGTCTATCTGCTGTTGTATATAAGTATGTGCCTGTTTGCTGTCATTATGTTCCGCTATTAGAGCGGAAGCATTTCCTGAACCACCTGAAGGTAATAAATCTGCCATAATTATATTTCCTCCATGTGTATATTAATCGGAGGATTAATAACTCTCAGATATACATTTTCACCGGGTCTTTTAACAAACTTATGCCAATAATCTTTTACCCCTACGTTTTCTGTGGGAGCCTCAGAAGATTGAGTATACCATATAACTCCTTCAGGAGATTGGCTTTGAATATAATATCCCGAATTATCGGTTAATCCCGTTAATATATACCAGTCTTTATTTGTGATAGCAAATTGTTTAGTAGCCATGCTTAATTTCCTTTTATCAAAAATTAAAGTTTCAATTATACAAGATAGTAATTGTCTGACTTGAATCCTCAAATATAACCGTTATTTCTTGGGTCATGTATCACATACCTCCTGTGACTTCACTATAAATTCTATGGCTCCCGAAGTTCTGCACCTGTTTTCGGAATCATATAATTTCAAATAACCGTTACATCTCCCTGTAATAAGATGTTTGGTTTTAAAACCGTCAAATATCAAATCAACATATCCTGCCGAAACATTCGAAAAGGTGAATGTGATACATTGAAGTTGAAATACTGCAAAAAATCCTGTTAAATCATTTTGATTTTCTACTTGTATGTTTAATCGAATAGTATTATTGCAAAAATTAGAATCATCTCCTTTTATAATCACTATCGGTTTATTCTGAATCACCTGTGTCATATTTCTTTACCTTGAATTTGTACCTTATGGTACAAATTAAAATTGAGTTTTATCGTTCAGGAAATTTGCAAAAAGAAAAGCCCTTATTACGGGCTCTTTAAGCATTTAAAATTATTAAGAAAAAGGGTATGAAAAACGAAATATTTTTTAATATAAATTAAACTTCTTCTACATATATTCCTGCTTTTCTGCAAGCCTGAATAAAATACGGTTTATCTCCTTCTGCTATTTCAGTACGTATAGATGCATATACTGCATAAAGATTTATTTTACCTGCTTTATAATCTTTCCATTCAGAGTCAAAGGGCTCATTACCCTCCTCATTTTCCAGAGTAGAAAAGTCTAATCTTATATTGTCATCTCCTTCAACTATTATCACTATATCGTCTTTCGTAATCCAAGGACAATATAAATATTCTCCCATTTCCTCTGTCAATGTATCTGCTAAAGAATTATCCAATACAAGAGTAAACGAATGAGCTCTGTCATTATTCCAATAATTTGCGTGGCCTAATTCTCCTTCCTCATAACTATCTTTATATACATCTGCGCTACCGTAAGTCATTGTTATTTTAATTTCTTTGGGAGTTCCTATATCTTTTTTAGCCATTAATTTAAGAGATTTATTTAACTTAGAAACTGCTTTATCTGCATTGGCTTTTCTTTTGGCTAAAACTCTTTGTTTGGTGTCATCGGAAATTTCACTCAAAGCTTCCTTCAACATTTCATTGATTCTTACAAGACTACTCATATTTCCTCCTTCTGTTTTATATTTAAAAACTAAAATTCTATTCATTTAAAATTTTGCATAATTCCTGTGCTAATTTTAGCACAGCAGACATTTCTTTATATCCCGTATCATATCTTAATCCGGGCGTACCGAAAATTTCCGTATAATTAAACAATCTCACTTTGTCCACCAATGATAGCCCATATTCACATATCTTTTTAAAATCTGCGTTTTTATCTCTCAATGCCATTATTTTACATGCACTTAATTGTTTGGTGAGTATGGTAGGATGAAATTCCGTAAAGTCATAAACCAAACATCTTTTGTACCAACAAACATCATTAAATATTTCACCCAACATATAACAAATGCTTATGCACCATCTTACACAATGAGGATTTTTATTATCATATTCTACTAAATACTTCTCACATAAATCAATAAATCTGTCTTTGAATGAAGTTTTAACGGAAGGGTCATTATATCCTATAATGCATAAAAATGCTCCTACATCTGCCGTATTAAATAAGCCTTGAGATATATAAGATTCTAAACGTTGTCTGCAAGTCCTGACTAATTTTTGTCTGTCTGCTGTTCTTACTCCGATTAAAACACAATCATAAAAATTTTTCTCATCATGATAATACTTCTTAATCGAAGCTGTTTGATTCCCTGTTTCTTCATATAGTCTGTCTAAATAATCTTTGGCCGACATTTATTTATCTTTCGGAATTTGTACCTTATGGTACAAATTAAAATTGAGTTTTATCGTTCAGGAAATCTGCAAAAAGAAAAAGTCCTATAATAAGGACTTTGTATATACGAATATAAGATAGTGGGTATATTTAATTAGATTTTTTCTTTATTATAATCTCTGTTTCTCATGTATTTTGAAAGTCTGTAATCATATAATGCTTTATTCTTCAACCACTCATCAAAATCCACAAATATTATATTTCCGTTTCTGTCTAGCACATCCACTTGTTCTGTCATAAAATATCTCCTTATTTCTTCATATAGTATATCAAAAAGTTTGTGAATGATAAATATACTCCGTCAGAACTCACAGAATAAACGTAGTGAAGTTTTTCTGATTAAAAGGTATAAATATATCCCCTTGAGTTAAAAAGCTTCTTAAAATCCATTCTGAACGTTCTCATGTAATCCCAAAACATTCAATGAAGGAATTCCGTTCAAATAATACATTTTACTTATATCGGGGTCATCATCCAGTGCAAATATTACATCGTATTCTTCAATTAAATCATTTAATACCGATTTTTTATATTCCGTATCAGAAGAATAATCATCGGATTTTCTCATAAAAATGTCATAGTTATTTATTTGTTCAAGAGTGAGATGAGAATGATAAACGGAAGCGTAATCTATAAGTTCTTTAGCAACAGAAGTATCTGTTATATCAAAATACTTATCCGATCGGGCAGTTACAAAACAAATTTTATGATTAACTATCAAATTACAAATAAGTTCCGGGCACCATCTGTTTGGCTCGAGTTTATCAAGATATTCTGTATAAAGTTCAACTTGTTTATCGAAATTTTCAGTAAGTTTTTTTATTCTTTTATATATGCCATGAGAATCAAAAAATACTCCGTCTAAATCTATTATGACAATAGTTCTTTTTTTCATAAGTTCATAACTCCTTATACTGTGTTGTCATCACTAGCTATTATATCAGAAAGCTTCAGTTTTTCTTTACCGGGAGATGATTGTATTATATCTGCTTGTATTACGGGAATATCATAAGATTCCGTTATTCTCATGTTACCTAATTCATCCCGTATAAAAGTTTTTCCTGACAAATCAGTTTTCTTGTGTATAAAATCCGTACATGAAGCAGTATTACCTGATAAACTCATATTGTTAGCCAAACAAAATTCATTTTTGAAAAAATAACAATCCGTACATCTTGTATTATCGGGAACGGGAATTTTATTCACTCTATAAAAAGGAATATCGGGTTCATTGTCTAAAGATAAATTCCTGTAATCCAAATTCATGTAATTAATCCTTCTTCGTTATCGGAAGTTTCACGTATACTGTATTGCTCATTCATCACTTCCGAAGAAATTATCACCGGATTATATGCAGAAGTTACTGCAAGCCAATCCGTTTTATTTGCTCTAACCGATTGATTACCATACATAATAATAAATAAATCTTTATCATACGCTTTGATTGTACAAGGATTATCTTTTATGTTCAGAGTTACTTCCGTATTCATGGAATAAAGCATGGCATGAAGTTCATACGAAAGTTGTATACATTGTTTTACAGGTTCTTTAAGCTCCATGTCATATAACTTTAAAGCCACATCTCCGTAATCGGTTAAGTTGATGATTTTATTGCAGTCAAGACAATGCACGGTAAAATCCCGTAAGTTGAATAATACGTGCTTGGATTTACAATACTCGCAACTTAATTGCCTTGCTTTTATATGATATGTGTCAAACAAATGTCTTTTATATTGCTTAAACAAATATTTTATGTAATAAATATCCGTGTATTTCCTTTTGGTGGGAATTATATCAGGATTATCAGGGATAATATCGGTTATTTTGATATGAGAAATATCTGTTACGGCTAAATACAAGTCGTCTTCTATAATAACACGATACATAAAGCCTGATTTGGAAAGCTCTATCAACTCCGCTTTATTACTCTTTATATCTGATAATACCTGTCGTAAGACGGATTTATTTTCTGCGTAAAGCACGTTTTATTTCTCTTTTCTTTAAAACATAATTTTTGGCTTGTTCGGAAAGAAATGAAATAAGAGCGATATAATCATCTGAAAGAGCTTTATATAGCTTATTGAATTCCTCTGATTTTTTTATGTATTTCAGTTCTTCCGCTACGTCTGAAAGAATATGAAATTGCTTCTTTATTTGATTGAGTTTAAAAGCATATTCGGTGTGAGGTCCGGAACCGAAATTAAAATCTGTTTTATCGGCTTTCAAGGGCTTATTGAGTATTATTCTTGCAGGACCCAAACAATGATTTACTATGGCTGTATGGAATTGTGAGTCTCTTATATATTGTTTATCCTGTAGATACTTGAATTGATTGTCATAATACACGTCATCAGGGATTATAAAAGATTTATTCTTTACAAAATCATACACGTTGAAAGAAGTTTCATACAAGATGTTATCATCGTCTTTGAGTATAAACCTATGTATACCGTGATAATCGGCTCCGTCTAAATCCGTTCCCGTGGCTACCGGGAATATATCGTAATAATAAAGCTTATCCGGAAGTAATCTCTCTTTTAATCTTTGTAATACACACGTCAACACTGTCTGTACCTCCTTTTATGTTATCATTATATATAACTCATCTAAGTTTCCTGCTTCCACTGCTTCTTTAAAAGCCGTTTCAGCGTATGTCTTTGCCGCGGAATCCAGTAATACAGGAAAATAAGCGTAATCGGGATCAGCAGAAAGTACGGTTTTATAATATGGAATAAGTTTATTCTGCATTATGTCAAACTTATTCCACTGTTTTATTTTATTACGTCTGACTAAAATTCTTCTTTTATAAGAAGGAGAATACTCTTTAAAGATAAAGTAGTAAATTCGATCTGCCAAATTTTGTAGATTCATTTTTATATACTCCAAAAGATTATGATAAAAATAGTATATCATATTGTGTAAAACTTGGAAATTTTGTTACACTTTTTAAAGAAGTTTTTTGTTAAAAAATGTAAACAGATTTTAAGAAACATTACTGTGAATCAGATGTATTAATTTGCTGCAAGAATTTATCTATGTTCATCTTTTGATATGTTTTCCTGTGCATGGCAAAACATTTTGTGGGATAAACAAAATAATCATTTAATTGCCATATCGTCCTTAAATAATTGTTGAAATTTAACATGCATATTTCTCCAAATATTCTTGTTTGTAACGGGAACCATAAGTACCCGTAGTAAGTCGTTTCAGTATCACTTTACTCGCATTATTATCAGCATTGTCGGAATAGCCACAGTTCCGACAAATAAAGGATTCCTGTGTTAAACGATTTCCTTTTTCTATGTGACCGCACTTCGAGCATTCTATAGAAGTATTATACGGAAGCACTGAACGAAAAGTAACACGGTTTTCTTCGCACAGCATTTGTATCCTCTGTAATACTTGTCTATAACTCAAATTATAGAAAACAGA
>CAMEMA010000001.1 GCA_945926705.1 uncultured Clostridia bacterium | reverse complement strand
ATGTGGGTACAACGTATGAAAGAAAGTTAATCTTTGAAAAATCTACCGTAACAATGCTATATCATCAAAATGAAAGCAGATTTGCAGTAGTGCAGGTGACAGACGCTGTTCCCGGAACTTGGGAAATCAATTTACATGGAGATGTAATCATAAGCGGAGAATACCACGCTTGGCTGCCCATGACTGGATTTATAAGCCAAAATGTGGAATTTACCTCCCCTACACCTAACTATACTGTAGTAATACCATCCACATCTCAAGGAGCGCTCAGCGTGGGAGCTTATAATTCTAAAGAAAACAGCTTATATATAAACAGTTCTTGGGGTCCTACGGTAAGTTCCAAAATTTCACCGGATTTTGTTGCACCAGGTGTAAATATATCGGGATTTTATCCTATAGGAGTCGGAAGCATGACGGGTACAAGTGTATCTGCCGCAATTGCATGTGGAGCTTCGGCACTGATGTTTCAATGGGCACTAGTTGAAGGAAATTCCCCTACAATGACAGGAAATCGTCTACGAACAGTCTTAATAAGAGGAAGCTCAAGAGACAAAAACAGACAATATCCCAATCCTCAATGGGGGTATGGAAAACTTAATTTATCTCAAACATTTAACTTATTCCGTGAAGAATACTTATAATTCAAGTAAATTGAAATCATACACGAGTTTTAACACTAAACTTGAAATAATAAAAATATCCTGTTTAAACTTAATTCAAAATTGAAATAAAAGCCAAATTATTTCCTCGGCGTCCTTGAGTAGCTCTGTGAGAAAACAATAAATCTTTATTACAACTGCTGCAAATATCAGACTTAAAAATATTGCGCTCATCAATTCCAAAATTCAAAAGTAATTTTTTATTAACCTCTGCGATATCAATGTAAGCTTTGTCAGTATTATTTTTGGATTTACTGTAAAAATTTTCTATCTTCAGATTTTCAAACTCAGATAAAACAGATTTTGAAACTTCAAAACAACACTTACTTATACCCGGACCAATTGCACAAAATAAATCCGTTTTAGAAGAACCATATTCATTTACAAAAGTTTCCGCCAATTTTACAGCAATTTTCGCAACAGTTCCTCTCCAGCCTGCATGAGCCAATCCTACTACTTTTCGATATTTATCTAACATAAATATCGGCATACAATCTGCGTGAGATGTAGTCAAAACAACTCCCGGAATATCAGTTATGAATCCGTCTGAAGAATCATATACAAGCTCTTTAAATTTTTTATTTTTCACATCATTGGATGTGATTTTTTTTATGAAATTTCCATGTACTTGCCGTGAACGAACAAGTTTGTTCATATCAAAATTTAGAGCATTACAAAATATTTTATAATTTTCTGTCACCGATTCTTCAATGTCTCCACGAGAAAAGCTTAAATTCATTGATTTGAATTCATTCTTACTGACTCCGCCCACACGTGTGGAGAACGCATGCTTAATAAATGAATGTTTTTCAAAATTCTTAAAAGTAAGATAACAAACTGCATCTTTAAAATTGATATTCATTGTTTGACTAGAAAATACCACTATTCAATACCCCTTTTATAAAATATAAATAATTAAAAATAGTTTTATATTGACATTATATAAAATTCGGTGTAGTATACTATATATAAAAATTATAAACAAGGGAGGTTATTTAATTAGATGAAAATTGCAGAAATATTATTGATTATATCTATAACCACCCTAGTTATCATATTTCTTATCGGACTTTTTGTAGGTAATTATCTATACAAACTCGCTATAAATTCACATACCGATAAATCCGCATTTCTAAAAGCCACTCCTATGACTGCCAAAAATAATGTTAACGAATCAAAAAAACTTTCAGAACGTTGGTTCAAATCCAGTACTCATTGCGAATTCATATATTCTTTTGATAATTTGAAATTGAGTTATTATGTTATAAGAAGCAGAACAAATTCAAACAAGTGGGCGATTATATGTCACGGTTACAACGGAAATGCTTTTAAACAAAGTGAAAATGCAATGAATTTTTATAATATGGGATTCAATTTACTAATTCCGGATGCAAGAGGTCATGGAAAAAGTGAAGGTGAATACATTGGAATGGGATGGCATGACAGACTCGATATTATAAAATATATAAACAGAATAATAGGAGAAAATCCAGATGCATCAATAGTTCTTTATGGCGGTTCAATGGGAGCTTCTACCGTTTTAATGACCGCAGGAGAAAAAATACCGGGAAATGTAAAAGCTGTCATATCAGATTGCGCATATTCATCTGCTTGGAGTGAGTTGGGCTATCAACTTGGAAAATTCTTGTTTCTTCCCTCTTTCCCTTTCTTAAATTTTATGTCTTTTATAACAAAAATAAAGGCAGGATATTCTCTCAAAGATGCTGATGCGGTAAAGCAAGTGAAAAAATGTAAAATTCCAATCCTAATAATACACGGAGCGGAAGATAAATTTGTTCCTACCAAGATGGCAGACGAAATTTACGATTCAATAACATGCGAAAAGGAGAAATTAATCGTTAAAAATGCGGCACATGTGCAGTCTTCGACAGTCAACCCTGACCTATACTGGAAAACAATATGCAATTTTATAGAAAAATATACCGATATCGTATAACTTTACGGTTTTATCGTGACGTAGTTTAATTATCTAACTAATGTATAGAATTAAGAACTTTTTGCTCCATACGGTTAATTATGTAAGTATAGGCAAACTACCCACTTGTGTTCCAAAGTTCTTTATGTATTTTAGGTTACGCTAACAATCACATAAATTTTTTTAAACGCTAAATAAAATATCTTCATAAGTTGGATACGGCCAGAATTTTTTTGGTATATATGATTCTATGAAATCTATTGATGAACGTATTTCTTTCATCAAGCTTATTATAAAATCTCTGTATCTGCGAGCACGCTCACAAACGTCTGCTATGGAACTCACTTCACTATCCAAAACGGAAAGTTTTTCAACATCACTGTAAAGTTTTGACGAAATTTCCGAAAACTTTTTAAATATGTCAGATTCATAATCACATAAAAAATCATTTCCAAGACTCTTTTTAACCGATATTGTTTCCGCAATATTTTTTACATATCTTGAAACAGACGGAAGAATTTCACTTTTAACCATACTTACCAAAGTTTTAGCCTCGATATGTATTACAGTCGAGTAATTTTCTAAATGTATTCCGTATCGCGACTCCATTTCTCGACGCGATAAAACTCCATGTGTTTCAAATAATTTAATGTTTTTTTCATCCAATGAATGTTCCAAAGCTTCGACTGTTGTTTTAAAATGACACAGCCCCCTCTCTTTGGCTTCATCTTCCCATTGTTTTGAATAACTATCACCATTGAATATTATTTTTTTATGTTTTTTTATAGTGGATATAAGAAGTTCATTCAATTTGGATGAAGGATTTTCGGTTTTTTCAAGTTCGTCTGCAAACTCTTTGATGGATTGAGCCATAATTGTATTTAAAATCATATTAGGAGATGCAACTGATTGACTGGATCCGGCCATTCTGAATTCAAATTTATTTCCTGTAAAAGCAAACGGTGAAGTTCTGTTTCTGTCTGAAGTATCTTTAAAAAATTTAGGAAATACATTGAGACCAATTTCAAAGTTATTTTTAATGGGTTTGGTATAAATTTCTCCATTTTCAATTGATTTTAAAATATCTGTAATTTCTTCTCCCAAATAGACCGAAACAATTGCCGGAGGAGCCTCTTGACCTCCCAGTCTACAATCATTACTAGGTGAAGATATAGATATTCTCAACAAATCAGAGTACTCATCTACAGCTTTAATCATCGCACATAAAAAAATTAAAAATTGTATATTTTCACGCGGAGAATCTCCCGGATCGAGGAGGTTTTTTCCATCATCTGAAGAAAGAGACCAATTATTGTGTTTCCCGCTTCCATTAATGAATTCAAAAGGTTTTTCGTGAAGAAGACAAACTAAATTATGCCGCTCAGCAACTAATTTTAAAGTTTCCATTATTATGTGATTCTGGTCTGCAGCCAAATTTGAATATGTGTATATTTGTGCAACTTCGTGCTGTGCCGGAGCTACTTCATTATGCTTAGTCTTAGACGGTACACCCAATTTCCACAATTCTTGATCCAAATCCTGCATAAATGCGGCCACTCTTGGTCTTAACGCCGCAAAATAATGATCAGATAAATCTTGTGCTTTTACCGGTTTGGAACCAAAAAGAGTTCTTCCACAAAATATTATATCCTTACGTTTTTTATACATTTCTTTATCTATAAGAAAATATTCTTGTTCCGCTCCCATACATGGAGTAACTTTTTTGACTTTATTGTTTCCTAAAATTCTCAAAATTCTTAACCATTGTATGTTAAGAGCATACATAGATTTCAAAAGCGGTGTTTTTTCGTCAAGCACTTCCCCGCTGTAAGAACAAAAGAATGTAGGAATATAAAGTGAGTGATTTTTTACAAAAGCATAAGAAGTGGGGTCCCACGAAGTATATCCCCTAGCTTCAAATGTTGCCCTCAGACCTCCGGAAGGTAAACTGGAAGCGTCAGATTCACCTTTAAAAAGATCTTTTATGGAAAAATCCATTTTTACTGTTCCATCTTCGCTAAAGCTTAGAAAACTGTCATGTTTTTCAGCAGTGATTTCCGTTAAAGGCTGAAACCAGTGGGTAAAATGTGTAGCACCTTTTTCAAGAGCCCAATCCTTCATGGCTCTTGCAACAAACTCGCCTGTTTGCCTATCCACAGCAAGATTTTCATCAATAGATTTTCTTAATTTTTCGTAAATTTCCGAAGGAAGTCTTTTTTTCATCTCTTCATCATTAAAAACTTGACTTCCATACATTTTAGGGACATTTATCATAATAAATCATTCCAACTTTCCGTTTGACATATAACTTTACGGTATATGATTATATACGATAAGCTCTTTTTGTTCAATCAAACTTTGAATCGTCTTTAAACTGTGCTATAATATTTTCGGAAAATTGGTCATTACTCATAAATGCAAATTGAAAGGAATTTTATAGACATGAAAGAAAGATTTAAAACTCCTACAGCTGTGTTTCTTATACTTACAAGAAATCATAAAAATGAAACCGAAATACTTCTTCAGAAAAGAAAAAATACAGGGTTCAGAGATGGCTTTTGGGACACGGCATCAAGTGGTCATGCCGAAAAAAATGAATCGCTTTCGCAAGCAGTCATTAGAGAAACAAAAGAAGAAGTAGGAATAAATATATCTGATAAATATCTGAAATTCGCCGGATTTTACTACAACAATATAGATTCAAACGTATATTGTTATGTTTATTTCTGTACATCTCAATGGCAAGGAGAGCCTAAAATCTCCGAACCCGAAAAATGCTCCGAATTAAAATGGTTTAACATAAAAAAACTTCCGGAAAATATAATACCTGACAGAAAAACATCTATTGAAAACTATTTTAATAACTTTTATTTCGGAGAAATAGGATGGGAATAAAAATCTTACATATTCAGAACCCATACTCCGAGATTTAGATAAGCTGCGAAAGTTAACCACAATGCATAAGGTATTTGAAGAAAAGCAGCGCGCGGATTTATTCTGTAAAATATTCCTATCATCCATAAAACCATAATCCAAAGAGCTATTAAAATCAAGAAAGCAGGTAAAAACATTCTCGCATTGAAAAATATTAAAGGCCAAATAAAATTCAAGAATAATTGTATTCCATAAATGGTCAATGCTTTCTTTTTTATTGTTGATTTCGATTCGGTTATCATATATGCCGAAATTGCCATTATAAAATATAAAAAAGTCCAAACTATAGGGAAAATTACTCCCGGCGGTGAAAGCGGTGGTTGCTGAATATTAACGTAAATATCCATAGAATCTTTAGTTAAAAATGCAATTAAAGACCCTCCACCCAATGTAATTAAGAGATTCACAATAAGAGATTTCAATTTTATCATTTTTTCCTCCTAAATTAATAAAATTATCTTAAGTATTATTTTTTACTTTTCAATTTATATACCATTTAAAATATTTTTATCCCTATTTGTTATTATTCTATTAGTTTTTATAAATTATAGTTGACTTTTTTATTTATAAATGATAAAATAAAACAAAAACTAAAAAATTGGAGGAATTAGACATGGATTCACAAAAAATAGATCAATTTATTGCTATGAACAGTAAGTTTTTCCCAACAGACAAGATTTCAACCATTAGAGAAAAGCTTGAAAGTATTCCTGAATATAAGTATTCAGTAATTCAAAGTCTTAATTACAAAGACCCCACAACTTTACTTATTATTTCAATATTTTTGGGGTATTTAGGAATAGACAGATTTATGCTTGGTCAGATAGGACTTGGTGTCGTTAAACTTTTGACCTTTGGTGGATGTGGAATATGGTCAATAGTTGACTGGTGCATAATCACAAAAATGACAAAAGAACATAATTACAATGAACTTATGAAATATATTTAAAATCATATAAAAAAATTATAGAGCAGATGCATTAAGACAAATGTATTTATGCTCTTTTATTTTATTAAAAATTATTTTGATAATTTACGTTTTAAATGCAAATTTTAATCTTTTTCGTCGGATAATTGAATAAAGTTGTTTTATTAAGGAAGGTGAAAATTAAATTTAGACGCAAGTAACATTTTAATTGAAGCACAGCAATACTATATTTAATGTTTTAAAAAAGGAGAAATTAAGAATGGCATTAATAAAATCAATTACACTCGAAAATGGAATAACTGTAAATTATCATCGAATCGTAAGCGTAAACAATATCACAAATCATTCAAGCATTATAGAATTAGCCTCTTACACCGCAAAATCAAAAAGACTTGAAGAAAAATCAGCTTTGGAAAATCATCAATCAATGAATATTTTTATACATACTAAATACTTCAATACGGATTACAACTCGTCTTTAAATGTAAACACTGCTTATTCTTATCTGAAAACTCTAGACCAATTTGATGGATATATTGATGATTTAGATGATGAAGTAGAATAAAGTAAAGATTTACCACCCATGTTTCTTTTGAAATGTGGGTGATTTTATTTTAAAAATTAAAAATTTTATATTATTTTTATAAAAAGTACTTGACTTTATATATATATATATATATATAATAGTAATGTATTTCGAAATACAAACAAAATTTTAAGAACAGGATGTGATTTTAATGAATAATAATCCATTTAATAATTTTAATACTTTTAATAATTCATTTATAAACGATGTATTAACCGAAATACAAAACGACAAAACACTAGACGAAAAAGAAAAAAAACAAGCGAAAGATGAACTAAAAGAACATCAAAGCCAAATAATAGACGAAGTGCGAACTCTTCTTTTCGGCGGCATCGATTATGTCACCGTTGGTCCAGAAGTTATAAAGAACATAAAACAACTTAATATTAGCGACGACCTAAAACCACTGTTAATTGATAGAATAAAGAAAATTGTAACAGCAAAATCAGGTAAACCTTTCTCAAGAGAATACACATGTCCAATTAACGGCATTTCTTCCTTTCAAATAGATATTGAAAAAATAATAGACAAAAATAAAAAACTAAACGCAGACAAAAAAGAACTAATGAAAGAAGAACTAAAATACAATCTCCAAAAGCTAGAAACCGCAATGAAAGATCTTTTAAATATCGATTATGTAAAAATTACTGGGGATACTAAAGATAAAATCAAAAAACTTAAACTTGGAAAACCTCTAACAAACCTGTTACTAAAAAGAATTGACCTACGCGGAACAGCAAAAGCATGGTTTAACCGTTAATTAATTATATTTAAAAATATTAAACAATGTAAAAACAAATAATAAAATGGTTTTTCTTGCAAAAAATTATTAAATAATTAATTTTATATTATTTTTATAAAAAGTACTTGACATTATATATAATTATATATATAATAGTAATGTATTTTGAAATACTATGTAAAAAATAGAAATAAGAATTGTAAATTTACAAATTAACTTCAAAAATAACTAAATTAAAACATTGATCGACAAATTACTTTACAAAGAAAATGAGAAATATTATAGCATTAAAGTTGGAAGTTATCAAACCGATATACGTCTCATACCAAAAGAAAACTTTGAAAAAACAAAAAAAATAATACTCAACCATCCAAAAGCAAAAGGAGCATATAAAAAACGTCCACCAAACTTATATGATGCTTTATGGAATTTTGAACAGGCAGAATATGAGCCATGGGAATCCATAGAACTTAAAAACATAGAACTTATCTCACAAGGCGGATGGCAACTTAAAGAACTTTAATAATCAAATCAACACATAAACATTTCCTATCGTATATATAAATTGGAAATTATTTTGATATTTTTACTCAAAAACAGCTCGCCGCTTGGCGAGCTTTCTACTGCATTTTTATGTTTTTAAAAACTAACAAGCTTTGAATACTTCTTTTGCATATTTAGCTTTCAAGGTTTCATCGTTAACTTCATTATTTATATGATTAAAAATTAAACCCATCTGTCTTGAAAACTCCAAATCGAAATCATGTATTCCCAAATCTCTGAAATAAGATATCAAATATTTATTTGCTTTGATTTCATTTTCCAATCTTTTCGTACTGTTTATTACATGTACTAACGAGGATTGATTATCTTCACGATAATAGTAAAATTGATTCGGAACGCCTATGATTTTATCCGCTTTTGCAAAAGCCATCAAATTAAATACATGGTCTTCCGCATAACTCATATCTTCTTTAAATAACAAATCATTTCGCAGAATAAACTTTCTGTCAAATATCTTATCCCAAACAGCAGGATGTGTTTCTTTGTAAGCGTTTATAATATTATCCCGTCCATGAAATCTGATTGAAGATTCATCTATGCAAGGAGAAGCTTTGGAAGATGCATCCGTTCTATATCCGAAAAAGAATACTTCAGGATTCTCTTTAAGAACTACATCCATACACGATTTATATGCATATTCATCCAGCCAATCATCAGAATCAACAAAAGTTATGTACTTCCCTCTCGCAGCGAATATACCGTTATTTCTGGTAGCGGAAACTCCTTGGTTTGACTGATCTATTATTTTAACACGAGAATCTTTTGCAGCATACTCTTTTAAAATGTTTAAAGAACCATCTTTGGAACCATCATTAATGCATATTATTTCCGTATCGTCAAAAGTCTGTGATATCAAACTGTCCATACATTTCGAAAGATATTTTTCGGAATTGTAAACAGGGACTATAATCGACAGCTTAGGACAATTTTCGTCAAATTTATGATAAAAAAATAAGAGTCCAACTCCTAAAATACAACCAACAATACAAACTAAAAACAATTTTTTAAACTTCATTAACAAAACCCTTTTATATAAAATAAAAAATGGTCGAGGTGACAGGACTCGAACCTGCGGCATCTTGGTCCCAAACCAAGCACTCTACCATCTGAGCTACACCTCGATACAGTCGATACAATCTTAGTATATCCTTTATAATTAAATATGTCAACTAAAAATAAAGTTAATTTTGATAAACAATCATTTTTAATATATTATATATGTTGAATTTTTATACGAATTTCGGGAGGACAACAAATTGCTTCAATTTATTCTTGGAAAATGTGGAACGGGAAAATCAAAAATCATAACAGATATGATAAAAAATAAAATTAAATCAGGTAAAAAAACAATACTTATCGTTCCCGAACAAAGCTCTTTCGAAAACGAAAAAAAAATGCTTAAAATTTTGGGAAATAATGATTTTAACAAAACTGAAGTTTTGAGTTTTTCAAGGCTATACGATTTTGTGTCTACAAAATTAGAAATTCCGGCATTGCCTGCACCGGAAGATACAACAAAAATAGTAACTATGAACTGTGCGCTGGAACGAGCTCGAAAAAATTTGAGTCTATATAAAAAAAATTATGCCGATTCGGCTGTGGCAGAGCTAATGCTACATACAATGGAAGAGTTCAAAACTCACAAAATAAATTTTGAACAATTAAATAAAATTCAACAGCTCGATTATAATGATACTCTTAAACAAAAAATATCCGAAATAAAAATAATAATCAATTCCTATGAAGAACTTACAAAAAATAAATTTGAAGACTCTTTAGACAACTTAAATAAACTCGAAGATGTTATAATAAAAAATAATATTTTTAAAGAATATGATATATTCTTCGATGAGTTCAGCAGTTTTACACCCCAGCAAAGCAGCATATTAAAAATAATACTCCGTCAAGCTAAAAATATATACATGGCATTTTGCTTTGATGCTTCTATTCAAAATTACGATGAAAAAAATTTATTCTTCAACGTTTATCAAACAATAAAAAAAATTCAAAAAGATGCACGCTCAACTTCTGTTGAAATTTCCGAACCTATAATTTTACAAAAAAATTCAAAATTCAATAAAAAAGACCTTTTAATTTTACAAGAAAATATGTTCTGTCCTGGAAAATCTTCAAGTAAAATAGTTCCTCAAAATATCGAAATATACAACGCTTTGAACCAATCAGAAGAATGTGAATATGTAGCAAGAAACATAGCAAAATCAGTTATGACTGAAAATTGCAGATTTAAAGATTTTGCTGTAATCGTAAGAAATATGGAAAATTACAAAAGTATTTTAAAAAGCACTTTTAAAAAATACGATATACCATATTTTCTAAATTCTCCCAATACAATTTTTCATAAAAGTATTATGAATCTGATATTTTCAGCGCTTGATACCGTTGCTTCGGAATTTGATTCACAGGAAATTTTCAGATTTTTAAAATCAGGTCTTGTAAATTTATCAACAGAAGAAATATCTATAGTTGAAAACTATATTTTTCTTTGGAATATAACAGGTAATTCGTGGTTTGAGGACTTCACAATGCACCCCAAAGGATTTGAAAGAACATGGAATGAAGAAAGCAAAAACGAACTCGAAAATATTAATGAACTCCGTAAGAAAATAATATACCCTCTTAAAAATTTTTACGACAAGACAAAACGTACAACCGCAGATAAAATATCAAAATCTATTTATGAACTTCTTTTAGATGTAAATGCAGCGGAAAATTTAAAAAATCTATGTAAAAACCTGGCTAAAGCCAATAAGTCAACAGAAGCTCAATGTGAATCCGGCGCTTGGGATTGCGCAATGAATATTTTAAGTAAAATTTCTGAGATATTTCAAAATACAAAAATCTCAGTCAAAAAATATGCAGACGTACTTCGTTCGGTTTCGAGTTCTGTTACAGTTTCTACTATTCCCCAAAGTCTAGATAGTGTTGTTATAGGTCAAGCCGATACAGTACGTCTTTCAAGCGTAAAAACTGTATTTTTAATAGGTGCAGTTAATGGGGAATTTCCCAAAACTCCCGATTCTTTAGCTGTATTCACAGAATCTGAAATAAATCTAATGGCTTCTTTAGGAGTTGAAATTACAGACAGTGCAAAAACTTTTTTAATTCAAGAAAGATTTCTCGCCTATATGGCAATTTCAAATGCTTCTGAAAAATTATTTGTAAGTTGGCCCTCATCAAACTTTTCCGGTAAAGGAAATATTCCGTCTGAAATTATAAAAGAGATAATACAAATTTTCCCCAAAATAAAAATAATGAACCGCTATAGTTCAGGTCCTAAAGAAAAAATTTGGAAACAAAAACCGTCTTTTGAAATACTGGCCACAAACTTTGGAAAAAACTCGTCATTTTCAAATGAACTTAAAAAATACTACGTACAAGATGGAGCATATAGAGAAAAATATAAAGCTTTGGAAAAAATATTTTTAAACAAACCTCTTGATTTTGAAAATCCCGAAAGAGCAGAAAATTTTTTCGGAAAACAAATTAAGCTTTCTGCATCTCAAATAGAAAAATATTATAATTGTCGATTTAGTTATTTTTGCCAATACGCATTGGAAGCAAAGCCTTTAAAAAAAGCTTCGTTTGGAGCAATCGAATACGGAAATATAATACACTATTCTTTAGAAAAATTATTTAAAAAATATCCAAATCACGCAATTGTATCCGCTCCGGAAGAAGAAATTAAATCTGAAATAGAATCAATTACCAAACATTACATAGAAAAAAATTTGGGCGGAATAGATGGTAAACCTCAGAGATTTTTACACGGCATAAAAAAATTAAATTCCTCTCTTATTTTTCTCGCAAAATATTTTGTAAAAGAGTTTGAACAAAGCTCTTTTGCGCTTTCAGACCTTGAACTGCAAATAGCAGAAAAAGGAGAAATACCTCCGTTAAAAATAAATATGCCAAACGGAACAGTTATTACTATCGAAGGTAAAATTGACCGTGTGGACATTATGAAATCTCAAAAAGGAACTTATGTAAGAATCGTTGATTACAAAACAGGTGTAAAAGAATTTAAATTATCAGATATTTTATTCGGTCTAAACATGCAAATGCTTATATATTTAACAGCTCTCAAAAAAAACGGTGAAAAAAAATACGGTAAAATAATTCCGGCAGGTATGTTATATTTTACCGCTTTAAAACCAGTTATAGATGCAATAGAAACAGAATCCCATCAAACGGAAACAATTAAAATTTTTGAAAAATTATGCATGAACGGCTTGATTTTAGACGATACCGAATCAATTTTGGGAATGGAAAAAGACGGAAAAGGAATTTTTATACCTGCTGAAATTAAAAATGGAGAAATAAAAAAATCACAATCTACAATAAATTCCAAAGAACTGCGTCTAATATCAGATTACTCTCAAAAACTAATAACCGAAATGGTGAGCAATCTACAAAACGGGAAAGTATCAGCAAGACCGATTTCAAAAGGATACACTGCATGTGAAAAGTGCTGCTACTTTCCAATATGTTGCTACGAAAAAGGGATATTTAATGAAATACCTACAAATATGACAAACAAAAAAGCTTTAGAAAAAATAATCGAAAAGGAAAATTAAAAATATGAGCAACAAATGGACACCGGAGCAAGAAAACGCTATAAATTCCACAAGCGGAAGTATACTGGTATCAGCAGCGGCGGGTTCGGGAAAAACTTCTGTACTTGTAGAAAGAGTCATAAAACAAATAACGGACTCGGAAAATCCAATAGATATAGATAAATTTCTAATAGTTACTTTCACAAAAGCTGCCGCACAAGAAATGAAAAGTCGCATATCAGTAAGACTTTCTGAAATGATAAGCAAAAATCCACAAAATTCTCATCTTAGCAATCAACAAATAATGTTAAAATGTGCTTCGCTGGGTACAATTCACAGCTTTTGCGCAAGCATCATACGGGAAAATTTTTATAAACTCGGAATATCTCCAAAATTTAGAATCGCTGAAGAAAGTGAAATTTCCATTATAAAAAATAAAGCAATGGAAAAAACTCTAAATGATTTTTATGAATTTCAAAATCCCGATTTTATATATACCGCAAATCTTTTTGGAAATGAAAAAAACGACAACTCTTTATCTCTTGTAATTGAACAAATATACGATTTTACACGTTCTTTACCTTTCCCTGAAAAATGGATGAATAATATTTGTAAAATGTATGAAAATATCACATCTGTAAAAAATTCTCCGTGGGGAAAAATTGCTATCAATTTTGCAAAAAAATCATTTACAGAAATTCAAAAAACACTTTTTCAAATAAAAAATATTTCTCTAAAAAACGAGAATATACAAAAATCTTACGGTGAAGCTATTGAAAAAGATTTATCAGAAGTAAATTCAATTATGGAATCATTAAACATTGAAAGTTGGGATAAAATTTCAGAGAAAATTACTCAGTTTTCATTTTCTAAACTTAAACCATTAAGATGTAAAGACTGCGATTTTGAGAAAAATATAATATCTGAAAAACGAAAATACGCTAAAAATCTAATTGAAAATATTAAAAAATACTTTATATTTTCTGAAATTGGAACAATAAACGCATTGGAAAAATTTAAAATCGTAACAAAGACTCTTTTTGAAGTTACAAACTATTTCTGCGAGGAAATTTCTTACCTCAAAACCATTAAAAATATTGCCGACTATAGCGATTTAGAACACTGGACCATAAAACTTCTTTCAAAAGATATCGACGATTCAGGCGAAATAAAACCAAGCGATATAGCTTTGGAAATTTCAAACAGATACGAAGAAATAATGGTAGATGAGTATCAGGACATAAACGAAATTCAAAATACCATATTTAAACTCATAAACAATAACAATAAAATGTTTTGTGTGGGCGACGTTAAACAAAGCATATATAAATTTAGACATTCTAAACCTCAAATATTCTTAAGAAAAAAAAGAGATTATCAACTTTATTCCAAAGAAGAAAACAATTATCCGGCTAAAATAATTTTGGGGAAAAATTTCAGAAGCAACCCAAAAATTATAAACAGTATAAATTTTATTTTTGAAAACATTATGTCTGAGGAAGTCGGAGAAATAAAGTACAATGACGAAGAAAAACTAGTTCCGGGTCTATGCAAAGAAGAAATTCAAAACGATGAATGTGATATAAATTTTTCAATAATAGATACCTCTAAATCTCAGGAAAATTCAGATATTCTTGAAGCCGATTTTATTGCAGAAAAAATTACAGAAATGATTCATAAAAAATATAAGGTAATGGAAAATGGAACCGAAAGACCCATAACCTATTCTGATTTTTGTATACTCATGCGAAGTTCAAGCGCTCATGCCCACATTTACGCTTCAAGACTTTTAGAACAAGGTATACCGGCTTGGTCGGAAACCAAAGAAAAATTTCTCGATACCTCTGAAATTTCCAATATAATTTCAATCCTCCAAACAATAAACAATCCAGTTCAAGATATACCGCTGATATCCGCAATGATAAGTCCAATATTTGGATTTAGTATAGATGAACTCAGTGAAATTCGAAAATCTGAAAGAAATAATTTATTTTATTTTGCAGTAAAAAAATCATCCGAAAACGGAATTAAAAAATGTACGGATTTTTTAGAAAAAATAAATTACTGGAGAAAAATGTCTTGCACAGTTCCTTGCGGAGAATTAATTGAATTCATATATCAAGATACCGATTACCCGGCTCTATGTCTTGCAAAACCAAAAGGAGAGATTAAAAAATCAAATCTTGAACTTTTAGTCCAATATGCAGAAAAATTCGAAAATCAGTATCACAAAGGATTATCGGGATTTTTAGATTACATAGAAAATATAAAACAAAAAAAATCCGATTTGGAATCTGCTTCAATATCTTCTGAATATGAAAATACAGTCAAAATAATGAGTATTCACAAATCAAAAGGTCTTGAATTTCCGGTGTGCATAGTAGCGGGATGTGGGAAAAAATTTAATTTTGATAAAAATAAAGTAATTATTAATTCAGAATTTGGTCTCGCCATGAAACTAAAAAACGACGAAGGAACTTTACAATTTGATAATTTAATGAGAAAAACTGTATTTTCTCAAAACCAAAATGAAGATATTTCTGAAGAAATGCGCATTTTTTATGTTGCTTTAACCAGAGCAAAGCAAAAACTTTTTTTAATAGCTTCCATAAAAGAACCCATCAAAATAATTGAAAAAAGTTTAATATTAACTCAAAATAATAACTTTATCTCACCAATTGAAGTAAAAAATTCAAGTTCTTTTGCGTCTTGGATAATTTTGTGCATATGCCAAAGCACACTCAGAAATAAACTTTGCAATGTTATGAATTTAAATGAATATATCTCAGAAAAAACCTCAAAATATTTGAACTGGGATATCAATTTGATTTCTCCCGAACTTGAATCTACAAATAACACAGAGAATTATGAAGAATACAGAGAAGAAAAAAATCCATCTGAGAATTTCGACCCGGAATGGGAAAAAATTATAAATAAAAGATTTGACTTTGTCTATCCTTATAAAGAATTTGTAAATTTGCCGCTCAAAATATCAGCTTCCATGATTACTCAAAGCGGCGATTGGGAACAATATACAGCAAGCTCCATACCATCTTTTGCTACGGAAAAAAATTTTACTGCTGCACAAAAAGGTACTGCTCTGCACAAATTTATGTGTTTTTCAAACTTAAAAAATGCAATGATAAATGGAGCAAAATCAGAAGTTCATCGTCTTTTATCAGAAGGATTTTTAACCGTTCAAGAATCGGAAAGTTTAAATATAAGAAAAATTCAAAAATTTATAAATTCTCCGCTTGCAAAAAGAATAATGCAAAGCAAAAAAACAGTACGAGAAAAAAGATTTTCTGTAAAAATCCATCCCGAACTGTTAAATAAACATGCTTTATCTGAAAAAAATTCAGACAATTTTATCTTTATGCAAGGAGCTTTGGACTGCGCTTTTCAAGAAAACGAAAAATACGTAATAGTCGATTATAAAACTGATAAAACTGAAAATATCGAAGATTTATATAAAAAATATTCCACACAACTCAATCTGTATAAATATGCTCTTGAAAAAATTTCAGGAATCAAGGTAAAAGAACTTATAATATATTCTTTTTATCTTAATGAAAGCTTTTCAAAAATAATTTGATATTAATCATCATCTTCTTTTTCTTTTTCTAATTTTTCAATTTATTGCTTCTAAAACAGCAGTTCTTATATTTTTTGCACCAATAATTTCTATCTCGTAGTTACTTATACTTTTTATTGACTTAAAATTATAGTAAGGAATAACACACTTTTTAAATCCAAGCCTTTGAGCTTCTCTTATTCTCATTTCGCAATTCGGAACAGCTCTAATTTCTCCTGCTAGACCTATTTCTCCAAATGCAACAACATCATCGGCAACAGCTTTATCTTTAAGACTCGAAACCAAAGCTAATGCTACCGAAAGATCCGCAGCGGGTTCATCAAGCTTAAGACCGCCAACAACATTAATATATGCATCCATAGAAGAAAAAAAGTATCCTGCACGTTTTTCCAAAACAGCTAAAATAAGCGACATTCGATTGTAATCAAAACCAGTGGACATCCTACGAGGATTTCCAAAACTTGTTGATGTTACGAGCCCTTGAACTTCAGTTAAAATAGGCCGAGAACCTTCCATAACACATGCGACACATATTCCCGATACACCTTCAGGTTTACCCGCAAGCATCATTTCCGAAGGGTTTTCCACTTCGCTAAGCCCTTCATTCTCCATTCGAAAAACACCTATTTCATTTGTTGAGCCATGCCTATTTTTAACGGCACGTAAGATGCGATAAGATGTTTGATTATCTCCTTCAAAATAAAATACCGCATCGACCATGTGTTCTAAAACCTTCGGCCCTGCAATCGCTCCGTCTTTATTTACGTGACCTATCACCATTACAGTAATATCTAAAGTTTTTGAAAGCTTTAAAAACGTATTTGCACACTCTTTAACTTGGGAAATACTACCGGGGAAAGAAGTAGAATTCTGATTAGTCATGGTTTGAATTGAATCTATTATAACTATATCGGGATGAGTGTATTCTATCTCTGCGGAAATCAAATTTATATCTGTTTCGGTCATTATAAAAAGATTATCGTTATGAACTCCTAACCTAGAAGCACGCATTTTTATCTGACGTTTAGACTCTTCGCCCGATACGTACAAAATTTTAAGATTTTTATCCAAGTAATTACATATTTGAAGCAAAAGTGTAGACTTTCCTATACCCGGCGTACCCCCAAGAAGAGATAAAGAACCCTTGACAATACCTCCTCCAAAAACTCTGTCCAGTTCATTAAAACCTGTATGATATCTCGTTTCCTCATTTATGTCTATACTACTCATTGATACTTCGCTTATATGAGAACTATTAAATTTTACAGCTGAATTTTTATTTTTTAAATTTGTCTCGCGAATTTCTTCATCCATAGTATTTCCTTGACCACACGACGGACATATCCCATTCCATTTTGCAGATTCATATCCACATTCGGAGCAAACATATACACTTTTTACTTTACTCATATTTTTCTTCTCGCTTTAAATTTCATTACTGTTTTGTAAATATTCATTAGGGATTTCGAGGTGTTTATATATTCTTTCCAACCGGAAAAACTGCTAAGATAATACTGTTCAGTAGATAAAATTCCGCCTTCAAATTCATCGTTCATTTTTTCTGTTAAATTACTTTTAATATCTTGAAAAATAACTTTTTGGTTGTATACTATTCTAACATACTTCGCAATAATTGAAACTCTCTTAAAACAAAAATTGTGTAAATCGACTTCATGCGGAATAGAAGCACATATTTCAGAATTCATTTCAAATTCCTTAAATTCTTGAGCATTTACTGAAAAAAGCGCTGCAAAAAATATAAACAAAATTGATATTAGTATATTCTTAAACTTTTTCATAAATTACATCCCTTAAAAAACTCAATTAAATTATAACCTAATATTCATTTATCATCAAGTATTGTTTAAGTAATAATTAATAATTCCGCAGTATATACAAAAAGCCATTTGACTCTGATATTCATTTTTTATCAATTTAGAAGCTTCCTCTTCATTAGATAAAAAACCGCACTCAACAACTACAGCCGGTATTCTCGATTTATCAAGTAAAAAAATTCTCTTATCAGCCGGTTTAATTTCTCGGGTATTGTCGGGTTGAATAAGTCCCACAACGGAATCCTTTATCCCACAAGCTAACGTTTGACTCCTAGCATCATTTTTAGAATAGAATATTTGGGTACCGGAATACTTAGAATCCGGAAATTTGTTCTGGTGTATGCTAACAAATATATTATTTTCATTTTCATTTTCGCTTATTATCTTTGCTCTGTTATGCAAGTCGGAGCGCTTCTTGCTTCTTAAACTTTCAGCACTATCATCATAAATTGCAATATCTTTATCTCTTGTCATTATGACTTTATAACCGGATGCCTCAATGTAATTGCGAGATTTATATCTTTTTCAACGATTCCATCAACTCCTACTGCTCCACCATCTTCTCCTCCGTGCCCGGCGTCTAGTATAACAACTTTAGATGAATTGTTTCCGGCTTCTTTCTGGGACGCTATATGAGCACTTATCTTTACATAAGAGACAAATAAAAGTGATAAAACAACAGCTATACCCATCGAAAAAGTAACAGTACTTAAAATATTATTTTTAATATAATTGAAAAATTTAATTTTACGCAATATAATTCCTCCCTACACTCAATTGTATGATTGTAAAAGCTTGTTTTAAGACTAAATTTAACAACCAATTTTATTTACTAAATAACATTTAAAAAAAATTAATCTATCACAACGATTTTTAAAAGCACACAACAGCTTCTTAACAATCTTTCATCTCCTTCATCTAAAATTAAACTTGAAAAAACCAGCACGAATGACTTCAAATTGAAACAATACAATTTATTTGCAGAATACTATTGTAAAGTTATTGATACCAGTAAAGAGGAAAGTGATTTTATCCTAATAAACACAGAAGGTTGGAAAAATTGTTATCATAAAATCATTATTATTGTATTCTTGAATTGTAGCAAAAAACTTTACCCCCGGAAATACCGGGGGTTTTTATAATAATAAATATCAATTTTATAAAACAATTAAGTTAAAAAGTATTATTTCATAAAAAATGCTTCTAGGTCTTCGATAGACTTTATTCTTAAATCGCTTCCAGATACTAAAATTTCAATGCTTCTAATATTTTTTATTATAGAACTTAGCGAAACAAAACTTCCATTATTCAATAAAATGTTCTTGCTATCCGGGTCTTTAGAAGAAAAATTCACGAATACTACTTTACCGTTTGTTGTTCCTATATCTTCACTGCAATTTATACAAGATATATGACCGCTTATGAAAAGCCTTTCAATCATTCTTTCAATCGGAATAGAAATATCTTTCTTTTTTACAATATGGGTTGCACCATCGACGAAAGTACAAACAGAACGTCTTTCGTCAAAGCTTATTCTGAAAACATTAAACGGAGAAATAAACTTTTTCATAATAAAGTAAGGTTCAAAAAAGCGATTAGCCATCATTATTTCAACATCTGCACTTTTGAATATTTTTTTGTGATCCCATAATCCTAAAATTAAATTCGGTACACATTGTTCTGAGTGGCTACTATCTAGAGAAGCAATCATATTGTTTCCCTGTAACATAACCATATGTCTAGCCATATTATTGGCTTTACATTTATTAATTTCAGACTGACGCAATTTTTCGGATATTTCTCTAACCTCATCAAGCTCTTTTTCACTATCCGATATTAAAGCTTTTCTATCCTGTTCCAGCTTTCTTTGAGAATACGTTAAAATTGAAGTCTTAGGTTCCAGGGATTTCTCTATTTCTTTTAACTTAAGTTCCTGTTCTTTAACAGTTTTCTTCATTTCTTCCAAATTGCGTTTGGCTTTCTCCACTTGACTTTTTGCGCTTTCTTTTCTAATTAATGTCTCTTGCTCTGTCATAGCGGCAACCATAGCTTTCTTTTCTGCATTTACTTGCTCATCTTCCGCTTTATTTCTATTTTCTCTGGCTAACCTTACTGAAGCTTCCATCATTTCAAAATCTTTTTCTGTTTTACTCAAATGCTCCTGTGCTCTTTTAGCTTCGCTCTGAGCTTTTTCGTACAATTTTTTTGCACGTGCCAATTTCTGCCAATCAGCATACTCAGGATGCCTGGGTATAAATAAACTAACCGAAGAACCGGACTTAGGCTTATCACTTTGATGTGCCGACGCAGTAGTTTTACTACTTGTTGATTTTTTAGAAATTTCAAATATACTAGGGAGACTCATACCAGAACTTTTCGACGATGAAGAATCACCGGACACTTCTGAAGAACCTTTTTTAACACTTTTGCTCTCTGAAGAATTATTGGAAGATTCTTTTTTTACTTCCGGCAAACTATCCGATGTATTATGTGCATTTGCGTTTCTGCTTTTAATTAAGGATTCAAAACCGGGCAATTGAATATTCGTATTTGATTCGGTATTTGTTTCTTTATTTGAATTATTGCCTTTAGAACACTCAGCAACCGATGGAACAGAAAATATAGTAAATGCGGACAAAGCTGTAGATACAGATTTAATAAAAAAGCTTTTACTTGACAATTTCATTACTTTATACTTCCTTCTTTACACTTTAAACTAACGTTTATTGTATTTTAATTTTTTTAAAGTGTCAATACACAAACAATTTAGATTTTACAATTACCAAAAATATGATATAATAATCTCCAAAAAATTTCGGAGGCTAAATTAACATGAATGAAAAAAAAGAAACAACCAAACTGCAGTCTCACAACAAATTAAATCTTCCCGATTACACCATATCAGAGGAAATAATGAATTCGGTAACTCATGGTATAGGAATTATTTTTTCCTTACTTACTTATCCGTCTCTTTCAAAAAAATATTCCGGAAATTGTTTATTCTATATTGCTGTGTATTGTGCAACATTATTTATTTTATATTCTGTTTCAACAATTTATCATGCTTTAAAACCCGGAAAGTTAAAGGGGATTTTTAGAAAATTAGACCACTGCTCCATTTTTCTCTTAATTGCCGGTACATATACTCCGCTGTGTACTATATATATCCGTAAACCTGTCGCAATAAACATACTTATCGGAATATGGATAACCGCTCTGGCCGGAATAATAATAAACGCCATAGACGTAAATAAATTTTCAAAAATATCACTAGCCTGCTACATTATTATGGGATGGAGCGTACTATTTATTGCAAAACCAGCCTTTGAAAGCTTAGATTCATTACAAGCCTTGTATTTGATAATCGGTGGTATCTTTTATACATTAGGAGCAATACTGTACGTAATGGGCAAAAAAATGCGTTATGTGCATTCTGTATGGCATGTTTTTGTGCTTGCCGGAAGTATTTTTCATTTTATGATGATGTGGTAAACACACGTTTATATTTTTAAAATAAAATATTAAAATTTATTTCCACCCTTTAAAAATTGAAGGAAACAACCCAATTTTTTTTCTTCGTCTGGATTGAGGGTGGTATTTTACTAAAACTGTGTCTTCTCCGACTACTTCTATATTTTCCCATTTTATCACAATATCATCTTCCCTTCCGAAAATACCGAAACACTTTAAACGGCCATAAACTACTATCGATACAAGCTTGGCACAATTCATATCAACCTCCACATCGTTCACACAGCCTATTCTACATCCGTCTTTCACATTTATAACCTCTTTGTTTTTCATATCTACTATCCTACAAACCATAATTATTCTCTCCTCTTTTCATATTTGACTTAAAATAATATTTATTTATAATAATGGTAGTAATTGTACGGAGGGTATAAACAAGAATGGAGTCTTCTGAAATTAAAAGATACAACCCAAAATGTAATTTCGGACTTACAAAACAGGAAGTCAAAGAAAGAATAAAAGATGATCTTTCTAACATTGATAAATCGGTTTCGACCAAGTCTAATTTAGATATAATAAAAGATAATCTTTTAACTCTTTTCAATTTAATAAATATAGCTTTGGCAATTGCCATTTTGTGCGTTGGGTCTTATCGAAATCTTATGTTTATGGGTGTTGTAATATGCAATTCCATAATAGGAATAGCTCAGGAAATTCGAGCAAAAAGGACCGTGGACAAGCTCAATTTAATAGCTGCTAACAGTGCGAAAGTCATACGCGAAGGCAAGAAAGGCAAAACAAAAGTAGAAAAAATAGTCCTTGACGATATCATATTTTTCGAAAGCGGAAACCAAGTAATTGCAGATTCTATAATATTGGAAGGAAGCTGTGAGGTTAATGAATCGTTGCTTACAGGCGAACCTGATTTAATTCTCAAAAAACCCGGAGACATGCTGCTTTCGGGCAGTTATCTTGTGAGCGGAAAATGCACCGCAAAAGTTGAACATGTCGGGAAAGATAATTATGCTTCCAAATTATTAAAAGGCTCTAAATATATAAAAAAAACCAAGTCAGAAATAATGACAACTCTTAATAAAATAATAAAAATTATTTCAATTGCGATAATTCCCATAGGGGCACTCCTATTTTACAGACAATTTACAACTTCCAAATACGATTTTGCGTCGGCAATAGTTAACACTACCGCCGCACTGACCGGAATGATACCGGAAGGACTGGTTTTGCTCACAAGTTCAGTCCTTGCAGTAGGAGTTTTCAAACTTGCAAAACATAAAGTCCTTGTTCAAGACATTTATTGTATAGAAACCCTTGCACGTGTTGACACCATGTGCCTTGATAAAACAGGAACAATAACCGAAGGAACTTTCGATGTTGAAAAAGTTATACCACAAAACGGATTTTCTGAAAAAGATATAAGAAAAGCTTTAGTCATGCTCACCAGCGTTCTGAACGACAACAACGAAACTTTTAAAGCAGTAAAAAGAATATTTCCGGCTGACAAATCCATTACATCTTATAAACAAATTATTCCTTTCTCTTCGGAAAGAAAATGGTCGGGAGCAGAGTTCGAAACGGAAGGTTCATTTTTATTGGGTGCATCTGAATTTATATTTCCGAACAACTCAGAAAAATTTTCAGAACAGATAAAAACTTATTCAGAAAACTTCCGCGTTTTGGTATTGGCTCATTCACAATACTCTTTCGAAAATTCAAAAGTACCGAAGGCAACTCAAGCAATGGCGCTTATTCTCATAAAAGACAGAATAAGATTTAATGCCGAAAAAACTTTGAATTTCTTTAAAAAACAAGGTGTTGACATAAAAGTAATTTCGGGGGATAATCCTTTAACGGTTTCGAAAATAGCGGAAAGAGTAAATTTAAAAAATGCACATTCTTTTGTAGATGCCACAACTTTAGAGACAGATGAAGATGTTAGAAATGCTGCAACAAAATATACTGTTTTCGGAAGAGTCACTCCTCATCAAAAGCAACTTATAATAAAATCTCTAAAAGAAGATGGTCATACCGTTGCTATGGTCGGCGACGGAGTTAATGATGTTCTCGCAATGAAAGAGGCGGATTGCAGCGTTGCAATGGCCGGCGGAAGTGATATTGCAAGAAATGTCTCTCATTTAGTTTTGCTTAATTCAGATTTCGCTTCGATGCCTAAAGCCGTTGCTGAGGGACGTAAAGCAATCAATAATATTCAGCGTTCTGCTTCGTTGTTTTTAACTAAGACAATATATTCTTTTTTATTGGCAATACTTTTCTTTATGATTCCTGCACCATACCCGTTCATTCCAATCCAAATGACCCTTATAAGTGCGGTGACAATCGGAATACCGTCGTTCGTGCTGGCACTCGAGCCTAACCGTGAAAAAATAAAAGGCAACCTGTTCACAAATATCGTAAAAAAATCAATACCTGCAGCCCTTGCTGTTATATGTTGTATTATGGTGTGCGTAGGAATATATATGCTTTTTGATATACCTATGGAAAGATATTCGACTTTAACAGTAGTTTCAACGGGAATAATAGGAATTATGCTTATTTACAATATATCCGTTCCGTTTAACAATTTAAGAAAAATTTTATTTTATAGCGTAATTGCACTTCTTTTCATAGGAGTTTCTTATTTCAATCTACTTCTCAAATTAGAACCTTTCAATTTTGTGAATGTATCAATTTTAGTAGTTATTACCCTAATTTCTAAAATAATCTATGACAGCTTATCTAAAATAAATTTTGAAAAATATATAAAAAAATAATAATAATTCACTGACATCCTTGACTTAATATGGATTAAAGTCTATCATTAAAAGCGAAAAAGATTGAAGGGAGAAATAATTAATGAATGAAAGAAATCGAACCGGAATAGGAATGTTTTGGGGAATAATAGCATCTTTGGTTACCCTAATGTCTCTGGCAATAGCAATGTTTGTAATCATAGACAAGAGAAAAAAAAGAGAAGAGAAAGAGCTTGAAGATTACTTAGAAACAAGCATAAATTAAAAAATTTAAAATTTTACACCCTCACTGTAACAAGGTGAAGGTGTTTTTATTTTATATATTAATTGTGATAAATCAATTTTTACAAATCTAAAACTTTATCAGTGATGTATAACCTCGTAATATATGTAATTACAATAATAATTATGAAAACTTAAGAGCTACTGCGCATTCAATTTTCTTTTTTTGCATTTCACAGTTAACATAAAACGGGGTCATTATATTTCCGCAATGCTGATAATTTTTCGCCGCACACCCTCCGCTACAATAAAACTTAACCCAACAATTTTTACATTTTTCTTTATTATAAATACTTGTGTTGAGAAATTTTTTCTTTATATTATCATCAAATGTACCGGCGTTTACATTGCGGATTTTCAACGCATCTGCGTTTATATTAGGGCGGCATGAGAATATATCTCCGTTAGGAGTAATTGCAACGTAATCGTTTCCGCATCCACAACCTTTAAGACGCTTTAAAACGCATGGCCCTTTATCAAAATCAATATTGAAATTAAAGAAATTTATCTCTTGACCGGATTTTTTCATTTTTATCAATTCTCGGCATAAATTTTCGTACTCATTTAAAACTCGGCTGATATCTTCTTCATTTACAGATGATTTAAATTTTTTATCGCACAAAACCGGTTCCATAGATATATTTTTAAATCCCAAATTATAAAGATGCTTAACATCTTTAGTAAAATCCAGATTATCTTTTGTATACGTTCCTCTAACATAATAACTTTTATTTCCACGAAGAGAAATTAATTTTTGAAACTTTGGAACTACTATATCATAAGAACCATTTTTAGTCTTAGTAATTCTGTATTTATCATTTATTTCCTTTCTTCCATCAAGCGAAAGAACTACATCATATATTTCTTCATTTATAAAATTAATTTTTTCATCGTCCAGCAAAATTCCGTTTGTTGTAAGAGTAAATCTGAAATTTTTATTATACTTCTTTTCCAAACTCCTCGCATATTTCACAGTTTCTTTTACAACGTTCCAGTTCATAAGAGGTTCTCCACCAAAAAAATCCATTTCAAGATTTTTTATTCCTCCGGAATTTTCAATTATAAAATCAACAGATTTTTTTGCAGTTTCCAAAGGCATAAGCTCTCTTCCACATCCAAAATCTCCTTCGGATGCAAAACAATACGAACATCTCAAATTACAATCATGTGCAACATTAAGGCATATTGATTTTATCGGCGAACGCAATTTTTCTTCTTTTGCCAAATCTTCATAAGAATCTTTCGAAAAAAGTTTTTCATTTTTAAAAAGTTCCAAAATTTCAGAATATGCTTCTCGTATATCATTTTCGGAATACTTTTTATCTAACTTTTTAACTAAATAGTCTTCGGTATAATCAAAGAAATTTCCATTTAAAAAATCCAGCATATCGTAAGTTATCTGGTCAACTGAATGTACTGCACCGCTGTTTGTATCAATAACAAAATTAATATCGTCCCATTTAAACTTGTGTATCATTAAATTTTCTGCCTTCCGTTAATGTTTTAAATTATTTTTAGTAAAAATTATCTTCCGGCATTAACCGAAAGATAACTCAAAACAATGTTTTATTTTCCTTTTTCTATTTTTCACATTTTTGATTACTTACTGTATTATCAACTTTTGAAGCTGTCTGACAGGAAGCTTGACACTCACCGCATCCGCCATAAGAAGCGCTTTTTTTCAAATCGGCAGTATTTATGGTTTTTATGTGTTTCATTATAATTCCTCCAACCTTATTTTTATAAATATATAATACCACAATCCATTATATTTTTAAATACCCAAAAGTAATATATGTCCGATTTTAATTATATATTTTATTATCGTAAAGAAAAAGCTATTAAACAGAAAGGACGCTTGGTGAAATATTATGGACTGGCACACTATATCCGCAAAACAAACAGTTAAAAAATTTGGTTCCGATTCAGAAAAAGGTCTTTCAAGAGCCGAAGTTAAAAAAAGAGAAATAAAATATGGAAAAAATATATTATCAAAGGAAGAAAAAAGAAGCTTCTTAAGAAAACTCTCTGCTCAATTTTCAGATTTTATGGTAATAATTTTAATCATTGCGGCATGCATTTCATTTGTCACTTCGTTTATAGGGCATAAATCCGACTATATAGATACAATCATAATATTGGGAATAGTAATTATAAATGCAATCATAGGGGTAATTCAGGAAAATCGAGCCGAAAAAGAAATAGAATCATTAAAAAAATTAGCCACCCCTCTTACAAAAGTTTTGCGAGATGGCAAAATAATAAGAATTGCTTCTCAAGATGTCGTTCCCGGAGACATATTAATACTTAAAACCGGAGATTTAGTTTGCGCCGATGCAAGAATAATTGAATCCACAAATCTTGCTGCAGAAGAATCTGCCATGACAGGAGAATCTTTTGCAACAGAAAAAGATGAAAACGAAATTTTAAACCACGATACTCCAGTTGCAGACAGGAAAAACATGCTCTTTTGTGGTTCTATAATAGATAGAGGTCACGCAAAAGCTATTGTCACAGAAATAGGAGAAAATACTGAAGTCGGAAAAGTTTCAAAATTAATTAACGCCGAAAAACAAGTACAAACCCCACTTCAACAAAGACTTTCAGTCACAGGAAAAATAGTTGCGATAGGAATAATGATTGTAAGTATAGCGGTTTTCATTTTAGGTATTCTTCAGCATACCGACTTTTTTGAAATGTTCATGATTTCGATAAGTTTAGCTGTAGCAGCTATACCGGAAGGACTTCCTGCTGTGGTTACGATAGTTCTTGCAAACGGTGTCCGCATAATGGCAAAAAGAAATACAATTGTGAGAAATTTACCCGCAGTGGAAACTTTAGGTCATGCCAGTGTGATATGTTCAGATAAAACCGGCACTTTAACACTTAACAAAATGACTGTTGCAGAAATAAGAAGCATAAACGGAGAAGAAAATCTAAAAAGTGATTTTGCAAAAGAGTTATTTACATTAGGTGCTCTATGCAATAATTCTGTACTTTCGAGAAACCGCAGCGAAACAATTGCCCAGGGTGAACCTACTGAAAATGCTCTGCTTATGGCTTCAGTGAATTGCGGAATCAAAAATAAAAGCTTGAAAAAAGATTACAACAAAATATTTGAAATACCTTTTGATTCAAAAAGAAAGTTAATGAGCGTTGTATTTTCTCATAAAAATACATTTAAAGTTGTAACAAAAGGTGCCCCGGAAATTTTAATAAAAGCGTGCGGGAGATTCCTTTGCGGAGAAAAAGTAATGCCTATTACCGATGATATTATAAAAGAAATAAGTAAAAACAATTTCCAAATGGCTTCTAAAGCTTTAAGAGTTATTGCCATTGCATACAAAGATGAAAATTCTGTTCCAGAAGAAACTAAAATTGAGAACAATTTGATTTTCTGCGGTTTAGTTGGAATCATCGATCCTCCACGTCCGGAAGCAAAAGCCGCAGTTAATGAGTGTAAAAACGCAGGAATAAAGCCTGTAATGATTACCGGAGATCATGTGGAAACCGCAAAAGCCATAGCCAAAGAACTTAAAATATCCGACGATAAAAGCAAAGCTCTGACAGGAGCCGAACTTAACTGTATGACAGATGAAGAACTTGCATTACAAGTAAATTCGTGTTCGGTATTTGCAAGAGTTTCTCCCGAACATAAAGTCAGAATAGTAAAAGCTTTTCAAAAAAACGGTCACATAGTCTCTATGACAGGTGATGGAGTAAATGATGCTCCAGCTTTAAAAGCAGCAGACATAGGCTGTGCCATGGGGAAATCAGGAACCGACGCAGCAAAATCAGCTTCTGACATGATAATAACCGATGATAACTTTGCAACAATTGTAGAAGCGGTGCGACAAGGTCGAGGTATGTTTGAAAATATAAAGAAAACTATCCATTTTCTTATATCCACAAATATAGGAGAAGTTATGGTGGTTTTACTTGGATTTTTAATGAAAGTCCCTCCCCCGCTTCTCGCAATACATCTTTTATGGATAAATCTTGTAACAGATGCATTTCCCGCTTTAGCACTTGGAATGGACCCTGTAGACAAAAATATAATGAAACGTCCTCCGATATCTCCAAAAAAAAATCTCTTTGCGGATGGTTTGGGATACAACATAATTATAGAGGGATGTTTTATAGCGGCGGTAGGACTACTCTCTTACAGTATCGGAAGAGCTTTCTTTGATATCGACCCTTCACATCCCATAATCGGTCAGACAATGGCATTCATTACTTTAGGGCTCAGCCAACTTATTCATGCTTTTAATGTTCAAAGTCAAAAATCTCTTTTTATAACCGGATTTTTAAGCAATCCCAAATTAATATTTTCAGTATTATTATGTATAATTTTGGAAATAATAACTGCTACAGTACCTTGCTTAACTCAATTTTTCAAAACTGAATCTCTAACTTTATCACAGTGGGCAATAGTATGGGGTTTATCTCTCACCCCACTTGCGATTTCAGAACTGGAAAAATATCTCGGTAATAGAAAGATAGCTGTATACAAAAAAGATTTTTAAAAATATGTAAAAAATAATATTTTGGTATTGACATTATAAAATAATATGTTATTATTATCCTAGATTGTATGATTTTTATATATAATCTTAAATTATTTTAAAAGGAGTTGTCTACAATGGAAAACAACAAAATTACACCGGCAGTACCTGCCGAAGGAGCTAAACCCGAAGTAACACATATTACACAAGAACAATTAGATGAGCTTAAGAAACAAGGCATCGAGCTCACACCGGAAGAATTAACAAAACTTGAGTCTTTAATGTCTTCCGGAGTTAAAGTTGAAAAAATGGACGATGGTGAATTAAATGTAGCCGGCGGCGCAGGAATTGCATTAAGTCCAAGAATGAAACAAATTATATATGCATTGGGAGCAGTAGCAGTAACAGCGGCAGCAGGTGCTGGAGCCTATCACTATAGTGATAAAATAACCGGAATGTTTAAAGGAAAAAAGGCAGAAGGTAAACAAGCAGGTGGTGCCCCGGCAGCAGGTGGTGCCCCGGCAGCAGGTGGTGCCCCGGCAGCGGATACCAAGTCGAACTAAGAAGGGGAAAAACAATTACAAAGATAGATTGACTTACTTTATCCTTGTAACAAAAAGCCGATATAATATCGGCGCATATAAATAATTAATATGAAATCATATTGCGGTTGGGAATTATTCCGACCGCAAAAATTTTTTAAGTAAATGTTTAAAATGAAAACACTGAATTTACTAAAAAATAATAAATTTATCATCTCAATTTAATATTTTTTATCAGCTCGATAAATAAGTTAAGCGAAAGTAATTTGGAATAAACTGCCGTAGGACAAACCACTAAACAAATCAGATGTATGCTTTATTAAAGAATAAATTAAGAGATAACAAAGCAAACCTCAAAACCAAAGAAATAATTAAAAAAATTGTAAAAAATGCAATTAAAACAGCTATTTTCAGACTATAAACAAAATTTTTTAAATTAAATTAATATTCTAAAATAAATCTCTCATACATAATAATTATGTAAGGGGGATTTTTTAATATGAAAGTTTTTATAATCAATCGAAAAAGACTCATGATTATAGTAGGATGTATAATTACCGCAGTAGTTTCATGTGTAGTTTCACTTCAAAGCAATGTATTCATGGCAAAAGAACGCAAGCTTCCTATTTATTGTGTCGATCGACAAGATAAAGTAGTAAGTATTTCATTTGATGCCGCATGGGGTAACGAACAGACTCAAACATTAATTGATATATTAGCTTCCAAAGAGGTCAAAGCTACCTTCTTTTTAGTTGGGTTTTGGGCTGAAAAATACCCTGAGTCCGTAAAAGCAATTTTTGATGCCGGACACGACGTAGGAAATCATTCCGATACTCACCCTCATCTTCCAAAACTCGAAAAAGAAAAAGTTCTTGCTCAAATAGAAGACTGCAACAAAAAAATAGAAGCTGCAGGAGCACCCAGACCAATATTATTCAGACCACCTTACGGAGATTACAATAATTGTGTCGTAGAAAGCACCAACGAACTTAAAATGCACTGCATTCAATGGGACGTAGACAGTCTCGATTGGAAAGACCCGACTCCAGATGATATGGTAAAACGGATAAAAAGCAAAATTAAACCCGGTTCAATAATACTCATGCACAACGGAGCAAAAAATACTCCCGAAGCACTTCCCAGAATAATCGACGCCATAAAAGATGAAGGATACAAAATAATCCCTATATCCGAAATAATCTACAAGGAAAATTATTCAATGGACAGTCAAGGAAAACAAATGTGCAATCAATAAAAATATAGGGTAATAAAAGTCGATTCTTATGAATAAATTTTACTACCAAACCAAATTCATCAATATGCAAAACAAGGAGAGGTCAAAATGAATTACGACGTACATAGTGAAAGTATATCAATCAGAAATCCGGAATTTGAAGGTTGTCATGAAATACCGCTGGACATAGACTTTTCTCTTCCGGATTATTGCCCTGACATTCAGAGAATATTAAAGTGTCAAGTATGTCCAAACATAACTGTGAGAAACATTTCCGGAGACAGACTTAATATTGAAGGTATCGCCAATATAAGAGTTATTTATTTGAGTTCTGAAAATATGAATATTCGATGCTGTGAAAATTCTGTCCCGTTTTCGGCTTCTATAGATATAAAGAGTACTCCCGAAAATGCTATTGCACTTACTCATGCACGTACAGAATATATAAATTGTAGAGCAGTAAGCCCAAGAAAAATAGATATACACGGCGCACTTTCAATCTGCGCAAAGATTTATACAAAATCAATTAAAGAAATTACTTCTTCCATAAGCGGAAAAGATATAGAACAAAAAATTGAAAATACTCAATGCAGCACTCTAACGAGTCTTGGTCAACAACAATTTTCGGTCAACGAAGTTTTGGAATTTAATGAAAATATGGCTAACCCGGAAATGATAATACGTTCAGATGTAGATTTAATATTTAACGACTACAAAACTATGCCAAACAAGATTGTTGTCAAAGGACACGCACTTATAAAAGTTCTTTACATAGGAGATATTTCTTCCGGAAAAACCGAACGAGCGGAATTTACAATTCCTATAAGTCAAATCGTAGATGTGCCGGGTTCAGATGAGAATGGAAAATTTGTAATAACAGGAGAAGTTTTAAGTCACGACGAACAAATTCGTTCAGAAGGAGAAAAATCAACAATATCCACAGATATTAAAATTTCAGCAACAGTTATGGCATACGAAGATAAAGAAATAGGAATTGTTTCTGACGTTTATTCAACAGACTACGAGTTGAATACCGAAATTTCAGAAATGAATTTTAAAAAACTTTTCGGAACATTTTCAAATAATATAAGCCACAAAGATTCTATCCGTCTATCGGGAAACAATATTTCCGAAATAACAGATATTTGGAGCGACTCTTATTCACTCACTCCAACAGTGACCGAAGGAAAAAATATATTTAAAGGTAAAGTAAATATTTGTATTCTTGCTCTGGATTCCGATAAAGTTCCTTTTTACATAGAAAGAATTATTGAATTTAATCATCCAAATTCATCAGAGGAGATTCCTACTGATTCAAAATTCGAAGCCCATGCCGTTATTACATCAATTGGGCACAGTATTCCAAACTCGAATACAATAGATTTAAAAATTGATTTTGATATTTTCGGAGCAATATACATTCCTCAAAAAAGAAAAATGGTAATTAGCGCAAAAACCGATGAAACCGCTCAACCAATAGAAAAAGGTGATGCTTCACTTGTGGTATATTACACAGAAAATGGTGAAACTCTTTGGGATATCGCAAGAAAATATCACACATGTGTAAATGCAATTAAGCAAGAAAATGATATATCGGAAACAAATCCGTTACAAAAAAGAATGCTGCTTATTCCAATAAAAAAATAAAAAACACTCAATACCCTAAATAATTTCTTATATTTCGGCAGGAAAAAAAGTGGAAGAACGTAATATTTACAAGGATATATCCGAAAGAACCGGCGGTGACATATACATAGGCGTTGTAGGACCTGTTCGCACAGGGAAATCAACGTTTATAAAAAAATTCATGGAAACGCTTGTTATCCCGAATATTGACAGCGATTTCAAGAAAGAACGTGCAATAGATGAGCTGCCGCAGTCGGCAGCCGGCAAAACCATAATGACTACCGAGCCGAAATTCATACCCGAAGAAGCA